>CAYYPB010000125.1:0-7279 GCA_964473405.1 uncultured Planctomycetaceae bacterium | reverse complement strand
GGCATGGGGGGCCTCGGGGGGGGGGATCGAGAATTGAGAATGTAGAATTGAGAGTTGTCCTTTCTCAGCTGGGTTTTCTCAATTCTACATTCTCAATTCCTCCCCTAGTGTGCGTGCTCATGAGACTCGCAGTGCGGGCAAACGACCTTTCGCTCTCTCGCGGGCGAGCCGCTTCCGCGCGGCAGAGCCGACCTGGGATAACCGTAGTGGCAGCAACTGCACTCGACGAGATTCTCGGCCTTGAGCTGCTTCAACGCCCAGCACGCGACCTCTTCCGGCAATACGCCGCGCCCGCGACAGACGGGGCAGGTCTCATAGAAGCTGCGGAGGATCACGTCGCGAATGAACGAGGACTTGTCCGGCACCTTCTTGAGAACGTCGGCGAGATGCTTGTCGACCCTGAACGAGACAATGACGCCTTTGTCTTTTGGCATACTGTGGGCACCGATTCGTTGAATGCTCTTGAACGTCCCGCTCGCCCAGAGTGACCCGTCGAGACGCCAAACGGCAAGCCCACGCGTCTGCCGCCCTGTGCAACTAGACGCGTTGCGCCTGCATGGACTCTCTCGTACTCCTACGACGCGGCGGGCAGCTTGGCCGGGGCCGACTTCGCGTCGTCGAAGTCGCCCGGCAAGGTGATGCCGTAGACCTTGGCGGAGTCGGGCGGAATCGCCGTGGGCCGCCTCGTCTCAATCTCCTCCGGGCGGGCCTTCACGATCGGTAGCGGCGAGCCGGGGGCTTTCGTGCTGCGGACGATCGGCCCGCGCTTGAGCTTGCGCGACCATTTGAACGAATCGACCGCGGTCTTGGCCAAGGCGGTCATGCCGATGAGCTGCATGCCGATGTCGGCACCGGCCAATCGCCGTTTGGGACGGACCATGGACATGAGCAGATTCCAAGGGTTGTAGAACGCGGCATAGCCCTTGACGACGTTCATCTGCATGCGACCCGGATGCTCAACGCCCGAGGCAACGATGTGGTTGCCGTCGAACATAGCTTCATCCACCGGGTGGCCGCCGACAGACTCGAACACTCGGCCTTCGACATACTCCTTCTCGAAGAAGTTGGTGCCGACGGCGGGGGTCAGCGCGGTGATCTGAATGCTGATGGCGCCGGCCTTCCGGAGTAGTCGCACCTGGTTCTTGAGGCCATAAAGCTTGCCGGGCGTGCTCAGCGGTTGACCGTCGTGGTGCATCATCATCGGCATGGGGCACAAGCCCCAGTCGTTCATCTTGCGAAAGACCTCTTCTGTCTTGCTGACGGCCTGACCTTTCTTGATCATCGTGCCGGTCAGGTCTTCGATGCCGAACCACATCGCGCGGAGACCGGCGCGGCGAGCCTGTTCGAACATGTCGATGCAAGCATGGGCGTCGTGGATCGTCGCCTCGGTCGCCCATCGCACGGACTTGTTGAATCGGCGTCCACCGATGCGCAGGCTGGCTAAGTGATCGAAAGTCGCAGCGGCTGTTTCTTTGTGGTTGAGGAAGTTGTCGTCGGTGCCGAAGAACGTCCGCAAACCCAACTCCTGATTGAGCAGGGTCATCTCCTCGCCGAGCCGCTGAGGGCTCTTGAACCGAAATGAGTTCTGGTTGTACGCCGGGATCGGGCAGTAGCCGCACCGGAACTTGCACCCCTGCGTCATGACCAACGAAGAGACGCGGCTCATCTTGTGGACTCGTTGCGGCGGGACCGGCTGGGCGGCGAGCTTCTCGCCCTTGTGGGGCGGCTCCAACTTGCTGTAGGCCTTGAGCGGCATCGGCAGTTCGTCCAGATACTGCACGAGCCGTTGCACGCCGGTGTCCACGAGGTGCGCCTCGCCACCGCCGGAAGGATCCTCGCGATAGATGAGCCCGGGGATGTCCTCCAGAACCTTGGCATGACGCGCACGAATGAACGCCTGCCGCATCGTGTCGCCGCTGCCTTTGTATTCGAGCAATCGCTCGATCAGCGACAACATGACGAAGGCCTCGCCGGTCACGGCCACATCGGCGTTGATCTCACCGCGATCCCCCCTGGCGAAGTAGTCCCAGGGCTCGTAGATCGCCTTGGGACCGCCGCAGAGAATCAGCGGCCGACGCGACTCGGGAATCTGATGCGCGTCGGCGAGCCACTCGTAGGCTCGGGCGGCGTGGATCTGCATGCTGCTGATGAGCAACAGGTCGGGAACCTCACCCTCGATCAGGGACTTAGACGGCCGAACGTTCGGCGACCAGAGTTGAAAAACGATGCGGGACTTGGTCAGGCCGGCATGGTCCAGAGAATCAGCGACGGCCCGAACGCCAGCCGGGATGATCTGCCAATCCGCGAAGAGAAACGGCAACAGCCGCGTCCGCGTGTCGAAGGCGTAGGTGATCAGCGCCGTCAGATCGCGCATCTTCGGATTGTCGGCCAATCGCTGCGAAAGTTCGCGGTAGGCCCCCGGCCGCGTGAACTCGTCACCGTGTGGGCGTTTTGGCAATTCCATGGCGGTAGGGTAGCCACGAGAAGGGCCGATTTCAACCGGGAATCCCGATTACCGGCGTAATGCAGGCTATTGGTCGTCGATTCTGTTGTCGCTTGGCTCGGGGGTGGTACACTGTCTGAGTACCGTTGGGTTCGGATGCGTGGACACATGATGGCAGAGAAGAACAACGACGAGCTTTCGGATCGCCAGGAAGACGCTATCGCCGAGGCCAGGGCACTGAGGCGGCAGGCTGGCTTCTGGAAGCGGATGGCCTGGCTCGGGGTCTGTGCCGCCGCCGTGGTCGTCGTGGTTCTCTGGCAGCGCGGCTCGGATCATCGGGCCAGGTGCAGACAATCGCTGGAGCAGTACGGCAAGCTCGCTCGTGAATCCAAGCTATCCGCCGTCCCGGCCGAGCTCCGGGAGGCGCAGTGGCGCAGCCTCAAGAGCGAAGTCGCACCTTTCGACGCCGGCCACTACCGCATCCTCAAAGATCAATGGGGAAGATTGCCCGACGCTGAGGAGCGGTCGGTCCTGGCGGTCTGCGGGCATTCCCACCTCGCCCTACTGACTAGAGGTCGCTACGTCCTCATCCGCGATGCCGACGGAGACCACGTCGAGTGGCTCCCCGAGGCCGAGGCGAGCACCCTTCTCGAATGACGCCTTGCGCAAGGCGAAGATCACGGGCTGATCCGCCAAGCGGCAAGCCGATGGTTCAGCCCATCGTCCCTTCGATCCAACCGCCGCCCATGACCTCGTCACCTTGATAGAACACGGCCGCCTGGCCCGGCGTCACCGCGGACTGCGGCTCGTCGAACCGCACATGAACCTCGTCCTCGGAGATGAGGTCCAGCCTTGCCGCGGCGGGGTCGTGGTGATAGCGGATCTTCACATCGACTCGCAACGGCTTGGTCCCGGTGGCCCCCTGCCAAGCCACGCGCCGTACGCGCACGCCACTCGACAACACGGCGTCGCGCGGACCTACGAATACCGTGTTGGTCTCGGCATCCAACGCCGTGACGTACACCGGGGTCCCCTCCGCGACCCCCACCCCACGCCGCTGGCCAATTGTGAAATGCGCCACGCCCTGGTGTTCGCCCAGCACGCGACCGTCGACGTGAACGATCTTCCCGCCGGGCCGCACGGCGTCGGCGCGACGAGATCGCACGACCCGCGCATAGTCCCCATCTGGCACGAAGCAGATGTCCTGCGACTCCGGCTTGTCGTGCAGGGCGAGCCCGAATCGTCGGGCGTGCTGGCGCACGTCGTCTTTGGTCATCTCGCCCAGTGGCAGCAGCGTCCTGCGCAGAACGTCGGGCCTGATGCCGAACAGGACGTAGGACTGGTCCTTCTCGAGATAGGTCGCGCGTCGAAGTCGCGGACGGTCGGCCGTGTGCTGAACGATGGCGTAATGACCTGTGGCGATGAGGTCGGCACCGACGGTGTCGGCATAGGTGGCCAGCTTGCCGAACTTCAGCCATTGGTTGCACTTGATGCACGGGTTCGGCGTCCGCGCGTTGACGTATTCGTCCGAGAAGTAGTCGATCAACGCGTCGAAGTCGCGCTCGAAGTTCAGCACATAGAAGGGAACGCCGAGCCGGCCGGCGACGAGCCGGGCGTCGGCTGCGTCGGCGCTCGAGCAGCAGCCCTTCGATTGCCGTTCGGCCGGCAGCGGTGCGAGCCCGTCGGGCTTCGCACATGCGGCCTGCTCAGGTTTACACGTCGCTCCGCCGGGCGAGTCCTCGGGCCGTTCTTCGCCCAGGCGCATGAAGACGCCCACCACGTCGTAGCCCTGCTCCATGAGCAGACAGGCCGCGACGCTGCTATCCACGCCGCCGCTCATGGCGACCAAGACTTTTTGGCGTCCGGACATGGCGAGTATGCACCTGGGTCGAGGGCTTCCTCGAAGTCGTCGCGACCGCAAGCGCGGTGCGCGGCGGTCGGCATCCCACCCTCATCTGCTTGAAGTGTATGTAGCGTCAAACGGCTCCGCAACGCCGGGGCGGCCGGGCATTCGAGAACCGGCACGCGAGGTGATAGCCGTAGGGCGGGCTCTTCCCGCCGTTTAGGCCGACCACATGGTCGGCGGCGGGCGGAACCCGCCCTACGCTTGCACGGCCGCCTGCAACGAGGTGTCGAAGTGTGAGCTGACAACGCATTGTGGTTCGGCTTCGAGCCATGCGGCCGCCGCCTCGGCGACCATCGGATCGAACTGGATGCCGGCACCTGAGCGGAGTTCGTCGATGACCTTCGAGAACCCCATGCCCCGTTTGTAGCACCGGGGCGACATCATCGCGTCGATGCAATCGGCGGCCTGGATGACCTTCGAGCCGAATGGAATGTCCGCTCCGCGGAGCCCGTCGGGATACCCCGTGCCATCGTGCCACTCGTGATGATGCAAGACGAGTGACGCAATCGTTCTTATGGACTCCACCGAATCGAGGATCGCCTCGCCCATCGAAGGATGCAGCTTCATCACCTCGAACTCGCCGTGCGTCAGCTTGGCGGGCTTGAGGAGGATCGCATCGGGAATCCCGATCTTGCCGATATCGTGCAACGCGGCCGCCGCCCAAATGTCCTCACGCATCGCCGGGGCCACGCCCAACCGCTCGGCGAGGCACCGCGCGTAGGTAGCAACCAGGACCGAGTGTCGTTCCGTGTAGGCATCTTTTCGGCGAAGGGCGGCAAGCAGCCCCACCGTGATTTCGCGACGATCACCGCGAGCCGCGGATAACCGCGACCTAGGTTCGGGTCTCGCGATATGCGGAGGCAACTGCGTCGGAACCGAGAGGTCGGTCCATATATCGCCCAACCGCAGACCGACCCGCTTTGGCGCGCCTCCGTCCTGCCGATGAGTCCGCTCCGCCGAGTCCGCATGAGCAGACCGCGGCCCCGCTGTCGTGCCTTTCCACTCCATCGGTTTCCCCACCTTTGCTGGTGGTCGAGCGTCGCCTTTGCGGTGAACCGTTCGACCGTACCTCTCATCGGAGGGGCGGCGCGACGGCTTGACATGCCGGCTAGCCAGCGACGCGAGGGGCTCGGACCTGCTGGCGTTGTCGGACTGCGAGGAACGCCGGCCGAGTGGCGTCGGTTCGTGGCCCCACGTTTGCATTCCCACCGAGCGTCCCAAACAATGCCGACACAAGGGCCGACAGCGCAGGCGAACCCCCTGATATGAGACTTCGATCACGCATCATCCTCGGACTCAACAGCGGCACAAGCGCCGATGGCGTGGACGCCGCCGCTTGCGAGATTGTCGGACGCGGGGACCGCATGCGCGTGCGACTGATCGGACATGTCGCGCGGCGATATCGGCCCGATCTTCGCAGCCGCATCCTGGCGGTGATGTCTCCCGCGCAGACGCGGACCGAGGATATCTGCCGGTTGAATGCCGAGGTCGGGCAGGCCTTCGCTCGCACGGCCAGAGCAGCCGTCAAGCAGCTCGGCCTTGCGCGGATCGACCTTATCGGTTCGCATGGCCAGACGCTTTGCCACCTGCCGCCGGAACGCACCGGCGGAAGGACCGCGCGACGCAGTACGACAGGCACGCTGCAGATCGGCGAAGCCGCGATCATCGCCTGCCAGCTCGGCGTGCCTGTCGTCTCGCAGTTTCGACAGGCCGACATGGCTGTCGGCGGGCAGGGCGCGCCGCTCGTGCCCTGGACAGACTGCGTTCTCTTTCGACACGCCGCACGAAACCGCGTCATTCAGAATATCGGCGGCATCGCCAATCTGACATGGCTGCCGGCAGGGGCGACGCCGGACGATGTGGTTGCCTTCGACACCGGCCCCGGCAACATGCTGATCGACGCGATGGTCTCGCGCTTTACGCGCGGCCGGGAGACTTTCGACAGAGGGGGGCGACGCGCTCGACGGGGCAAGGTTCGCGAAGATGTCCTCGGCCAACTCATGGCCCACGCCTACTTGGACCGCAGGCCGCCCAAGAGTTGCGGTCGCGAGCAGTTCGGCGAACCGTTCACGAAGGCGTTGCTTGCCAGATTCCGGAACAAGCGAATCTGCGGAGACGATTGGATTGCCACGGTGACAGCCTTCTCGGCTGCCACGATGGCTGCAGGCTACGCACGATTCCTGCGCGATCATAGCCGTCGCCTTGCCACGATCGACGAGATCATCCTCTGCGGCGGCGGTGCCAAGAATGCGACGCTGTGTCGCTCACTTCAATCCAACCTGGCCGGCGATGTCCAACTCGCGTCGTCGGCGATCACGACGACCGACGACTACGGCATCCCGGCCCAGGCCAAGGAGTGCGTTTCCTTCGCGATGCTCGCCGCAGCATGCGTGGACCGCGTGCCTGCCAATCTCCCGCAAGTCACGGGAGCGAAGCGACGCGTTGTCCTCGGGCAGATTTGTACGACAGTCCAAGCCTGACGATCCAACGCGAGTCGAACCGGAGGGGTTGCCGAAGAAGCGGAGCCTGTTTCCGCCGTGGTTCAACAGCCGTCGATCAACTTCCGAGGAACGAACATCCTGATCTGCTTCGAGCAGGGGGCGCATGATGACGTGTCGGGCGGTGATCTCCTGCGGATAAGTCGGGACAGTTACGAATGGCACTGCCGCTTATTTGACAAGACTTAAGTCGGGACAGTTACGAGACTTAAGTCGGGACAGTTACTACTTTCTTGACATCTCTCACCTCCTAGCGGTATGCGTGCATGCCACGCGAAGCCCGGGCGGTGATTGTCGGCGTTCCCCGTCACATCACGCAACGGGGAAACAATCGTCAAGATGTCTTCTTCGCTAATAAAGACCAGCGGCAATAGTTGGTTCTCCTGTGCGCCGGGATAAACCGGCGAGGTGTTGTGAATGAAAGAGTCATAC
>CAYYPB010000124.1:0-7345 GCA_964473405.1 uncultured Planctomycetaceae bacterium | reverse complement strand
GAAGGACCAGAGGGTTGGCGGCGAGGTGTACTATCCTGTTCCCTTGCCCCTTCAGGATTGCTTCCCCGACCTCGGTGGCAAGCCGGGCTCTCTGCCAGCCTGCGAAAAGGCGGCGGGCGAGGTTCTCGCGTTGCCGATCTATCCAGAACTCACCGAGGCCCAGCAGCAGCGCGTCGCTTCGGCGGTTCTCGAGTTCCTCGGCACCGGGGCCTGACCCTCGATCATGCTCGCGTCGATGCCTGGTTGGCTGCCGGATTGGATGCAGAGTGCGGCTTGGCCCTTCGGGGTCGCCTTGGCGGTGACGATTCTGGCCGCACCGCTGGTGCGCCGCGTGTCCATCTCGCTGGATCTCTTCGATCGGCCTGACGCCGGGCTGAAGCCTCACGAGAGGCCCGTGCCGTTCTTGGGCGGCGTGGCCATGTATCTCGGCTGGCAGGCGGCCTTGGTCGTGGCCGTCTGGCGTGGCGGGCAGTCTCAGTTGCCATTCGGGCTGTTGGTTCTCGGCGGCACGGCGTTGATGCTGACCGGCCTCGTGGACGACATTCGCCATCTTCGGCCGACGTTACGACTTCTGTTGCAGTGCGCCGTTGCGGCCATCCTCTTGTATGCCGACATCGGACGGCAAGCCGTGGCAGCGATGCTCGAACCTATCGGCGACGCGGCGGTCCAATTCGTCGGCGGCGGTACGGTGGGCGTTGTTCTCAGTGCCGCGTTCTGCGCAGCCGTTCTGGCAGGCGCGACGAACGCCACGAATCTGATCGACGGACTCGACGGGCTGTGCGCCGGGATTCTCGCCATCGCGATGTTGGGCTTCGTGGCGACCATCGCGCTGCTGGACCGTTCCCAACACGTGTCCGAGGTTCGGGGCGTCTTGCTCGTCGTGATCTGCGCCGCTGCGCTCGCGTCGTGCCTGGCCTTCCTGCTATTCAACTTCAATCCGGCCTCGATGTTCATGGGTGACAGTGGATCGCTGCTGCTAGGTTTCAACGTCGCCGTCGTCTTGGTTCTGCTGACCGAATGCGCCGCCTGGCGCGGCCTACTCGCCGGCCTGACCGTCTTCGCCTTTCCCATCCTGGATACGGCCCTGGCCGTGAGCAGGCGGTGGCTCAACGGGCGACCTCTGTTCACTGGCGACCGCAGTCATCTCTACGATCAGATTCGCGATCGAGGCCTGTCCGTGCGACAGACCGTTCTCGTTTGCTACGGGCTCGGTTTGGCCTTCGCGGTGGCCGGGGCGGGTCTGGTTCTCTTGCCCATGACGTGGCTACTGCCGGCGTTCCTCGCGATTCCCATCTTGGCGGGGGCGTGCTGCTGGGCGTGCGGGATGCTGCGCGTGGACGACGCGGCCGCTCGTTCTGAGGCCTAGGCCCGCCCCTGTCGCTACTCGCGACTCCCCACTAGAATGCGCCCTCACGTTGGCGGCCGACTCCGGAGAGGCGGTCGCCCCGAGAATGATCGGGCACGAAAGGACGCAGGCCGTGGCCACCAAGAGTACCGCCGTCAAGCGACGGCTCTCCGAGAACTACAAACGCGTTCGCGATCGCATCGAGACGGTCTGTCAGCGAGTGGGTCGTGATCCGGCCGATATCCGGCTGATCGCCGTGACGAAGTACGTCGAGTTGGACATCATCCGCCAGGCGCTCGATCTGGGCATTCTCGATCTGGGCGAGAGCCGTGCACAGCAACTCAACCAGCGGGCGGGCATGGTCCACGAATCGCTCGAACGCCGCACCGCGTTGAGCGGCCGCAAGGAAGGGGCGGCTTGTCGGCCTCGGTGGCATATGGTGGGGCATCTTCAACGCAACAAGGTCAAGCTCGTGCTACCGTGGATCGAGATGATCCACAGCGTCGACAGCCTTCGACTTGCGGAGGATCTGCACGTCGAAGCCACGAAGGTGGGCCGCGTCGTCGACTTTCTGCTTCAGGTCAATACCAGCGGTGAGAAGAGCAAATTCGGCGTCGCCGTCGGCGCGGTGACGCACTTGGCGACCCACTTCACGGAGTGGCCGGGCATCCGTCTCTGCGGCTTCATGACGATGGCCCCGGTGGGCGCGACGCCGATGGAACTGCGGCTCTACTTCGATCGCTTGAAGGATATCTTCGAGGACATACGCGGCGAGCACCGGCCGGGATCGCACTTCAAGGAACTGTCGATGGGCATGAGCCACGACTTCGAGTTGGCCATCGAGGCCGGCGCGACGATGGTTCGGATCGGCCGAGTGCTGTTCGAGGGTCTGACGCAAGCCGCTGCGCAGACGGCTGAGGTCGGCGGAGATGCCTGATGCTCGGCGACCGGGATCTCTTCGAAGTGTACCGGTTCGTCTTGACGACCATCTGCGGTATCTACGCGATTGTCATTACGGTCCGGTCTCTCTGGGGATGGATGGCGCTGCTCTCCGGCTCGGATCGATCGACCAGTCTCCTGCGATCTTACCTTGTGGTTCATCTCCTGCGTCTGCGCGGTGGACGCTTCACGCGAGAGCTGGCCTGGATCGGGTGCTATCTGGCCATTCTGATCGGACTGCTCTTCTGGCACGCCCTGTGATCTCGGCGCGACCCTCGCTGATGCGCCGACACTAGAGAGGCGGACCCTACCGCATGAATCTTCTGCTCTGGGCATGGCTTGTCTTGACGGCCGCTGCGTTGGTGGTTTGGCTGGGACGCTTAGTTCTGTTGGGCATGTTCCGCCGAATCCTGCCGCCACTGCACGTGGGGATGTACGCTGATGCGTCCGAGCCGCTGCCAACGATGACGATGCTCGTTGCCGGCAAGGACGAGGAGGCCAATATCGAGTCCTGCCTCGAATCGTTGTGCATTCAGGACTATCCCGGCCTGGAGATCATCGCGATCAATGACCGTAGCGACGATGCGACGGCTGAGCTGATGGACCGTGCCGCCGAACGACAGCCGGCGCTGACTGCCCACCACGTTCAGAGCCTTCCCGACGGTTGGTTCGGCAAGAACAACGCGATGCACCAGGGCGTTTCGCGGTCCAGCGGCGAGTGGCTCTGCTTTACCGATGCCGATTGCGTGTTGGAGTCGCCGCGTTCGCTCACCGTGGCGATGCGGTACGCGATCGAGACCGGTGCGGATTTCATCTCCATTCTGCCGACCCATGAGGTTCACTCCATCTGGGAACGCGTGATCCAGCCGGCGTGCAGCGGCGTGCTGCTGATGTGGTTCAACCCCGTCGTCGTTAACAACCCCCAGCGCAAGACGGCCTACGCCAACGGTGCCTTCATGCTGCTGCGCCGATCCTGCTACGACGCCATCGGCGGACACGAGGCGATCAAGGGCAAACTCAACGAAGACATCTACCTGGCGGTCAACGCCAAAGAGTCGGGCCATCGCCTTTGCGTGGTCGGCAACGACGACCTGTACTCCGTTCGGATGTACACCACGCTCCGCGGCATTTGGGCCGGCTGGTCCCGCATCTTCTACGGCTGCTTCGACTCGTTGCGACGCCTCCTGCTTGCGGCCAGTGTGGTATTCGCCTCCTCGCTGCTACCCTGGCTGGCACTGCTGGTTTCATGCACGTTCGGCCCGCTGGGCCGGCCCGGCTCGGTGCCCAGCGACTGGCTCTGTTGGGTCGCCGCCGCGACATGCGCCGTGCAGTTGGCCTCGATGATGCGCTTCTACGGCCTGAGCAGAGTGAACCCGCTCTACGGCATGGCCTACCCCATCGGCGCCGTCTTCGGCTTCGGAATGCTGCTGAAAGCGGCACGCTGCGCACTAGGCGACGGCACCGTCGTATGGCGCGGCACGGCCTATCGGCAGGACAGCGCGACGTCGTGATGTCGTCGTGTTCGACGCTGTGGGACGGGTTGAGGTGTCAGCCATAAGCCGTCAGCTTTCAGCACGCAGGCGTCCCATCGGCTTGCCGTTTGGCGAATCGACGACTTCCACTATTCTCGCGCGACTCCTGAGAAAACCCCGCGCTGGCGCTTGCGACTCGGATCAACGCGTGGGCGCGCTTGTTGCTTGGCGACGGGCCGCGGAGTACACTGGTCCCCCATGCGCGTTTGGCGACCCTGCATCCTGATCGTTCTCGCTCTGGCGACGGCCTTGGTCGGCGTTCACGTTCATCATGATCATGATGACGCCGCAGCCGATGACTGTCCGGTTTGCCATGCGCGGCAGAGTGCGGTCGGGATCCTTCCGAGCCAAGCGATCATCTCCGAGTTGAACGTCGCGTTCGCACACGTCGAAGAACCGCAGCCGTGGATTCCTTCTCTCGCCCGCGCCTGCTTCCAACAGCGAGGCCCGCCCCCAACCTCCTGATACGACTACGACAGCGCTACCTCTCTGCGGGAAAGCCCGCCGCTCTTCCCTGGGTGGCGACGCAGCGCTGTCACACAAGTCGGTAAACCGCGAATACGTCTTCAGAGAATCCGTGCATCCTTTTACGGAGGTGTTTCCATGCGCACGCAAGCTGCTGCACGCTCGCGCTGGGCGTTTACGCTCATCGAGCTGCTGGTTGTGATTTCCGTTATCTCGCTTCTGCTCTCTATTCTACTGCCGTCACTTTCGCGCGCTCGCGTGCAGGCCAAGCGAACCGTCACGCTCGCCCATCTGCGCGGCATCGGGATGGCGATGACAGCCTACCAAAACGACAACGACGGCTTGTATCCGGCGTTGGTCGATCGTGAGGAAAAGGCGTTCCTGGGGCTCAGCTTGCTCGCGCGGCGACACGATTTTGACCCACGCCTGTTAGTCAATCCGAACACGTCGGACATCCATGCGACGGCCCGATCGGATGACGGGCGTCTCATCCTCGCCGATATCGGAGGCGTCGAACTCACGAGCGACACGCCGATCGACCCATCGAACATCGGACAAGTGCGATTCCATTGCTCCTACGCCTACGACAATGACCTGAAAGAGAAGTTCGGCAACGTCGGGCGATCCTTCGTCTACCTCGGCGATCGGGCCGACTATCGAAACGGCACGACGTTCTCGGCGAACTGGAGAAGCGAGGGCATGTGCCTTCTGTGGACCGACGGGCACGGCGAGTTTCGCAAGAAGAGATCGCTCTGGGATCAGTCGGACCCCAACATCTACCATCACAACGAGTGGATGGGCGAGGGAGGGGCCGAGGTCGTCGATGGCGTATCGGTCACGGAACGCACGATGGATACGCATCTGCGGTTTTTCTCCGAAGAGGAAGACGACGCGCTGCTGCCGAATTGATTGGCGCGGAGACTTGGGGCGAGGGCGTCTGTGAGCGACGCGTGGGCTGAGTTGTCAGTTGTCAGTGATCAGTTGTCAGTTGTCGGGATTCGGGCCTCAGCCGTCAGCCGTCAGCGTTCAGCGTTCAGCTATCAGTCGTCAGTGCGCGGCGGCGCCCCCGATCCGAGCCCCGAGCGCGAGCGAGCGGGTCTGAACGCCAACGGTCTGCCCAGGAAGACCCCGCGCTGGTCCCGGCGCGCCGGGAGGGCTCGGATCACCCCGTGTGGATGGGTGGCCCATGTCCTTCGGACGTGGGGGAGCCGATGACGCAGGCGCAGAGCGGCCGAATCACCTTGGTCGTCACGTGTTTGGTATGACAGCGCCACATACTCGTGGAAGAGCCGCGGGCTTCAGCCCGCGCGGCCGTTCCCTTCGAGGGAACGGCACTTTGCGTTGTGCGACCGCGTCCCGGCGCGCCGGGAAAGCTGCGGCTCTTCAATTGGTGGCGACATAGCAGCGTCGTACTTGGACATGGCCGCCGCGAGGTTTGCGGGTTTTCCCTCCGGGGATACCATCCTGGAGACGCGAGCAGCGGGCGGGCCGATTCTGGACGGACTCAAGCACTGGCTGGACGCGATCCACTGGGAGACTGTTGAAGATGTCGAAGCTCGGGACGCACGCGATAAGAGAAGTGGCGAAACAGATCGTGGCCGCGCATCCGGGCGGAATTCGGTACACTGACTTGGTGCGGGCGATAGTCGAGGCCCACCCAGGCACGCCGAAGAACACGGTCTGTGGGGGTGTGTGGAATCTCGCGGCACTCTTCCCGAACGAGATCACCAAGCCAACTCGCGGGTTATTCTGCCCGGCCTCTGGCGAGAACGGTGACGAGAAGCCTGTAGTGAGGCCGCCTCGTGTTCCGGAGGATGCGTTCTATGGGCCGTTCGCTGAGTGGCTCAAGAACGAACTGGACGAAGTTACCGTCGCCACTGCCCTCGGTGGAGGGGGACTGGGAAGGAAGTGGGGTACGCCGGATGTCGTGGGCGTCTACAAGCCGCTCGCGTCGAATCTGATCAAGTTCGACTTGGAGATCGTGTCGGCGGAAGTGAAGATCGACGCTCAGGCATCGGTCGTCGCGTTTGGACAGGCTGTCGCCTACCGACTCTTCTCAGCCAAGTCGTATGTCGTCATGCCGCGCTCGATTTCGCAGGCGGACCTGAGTCGCCTCGAGGCACTCTCGATGCTCTTCGGGCTTGGACTTGTCGTGTTCGACGTCGATCCTGATTCGCCCAATTTCGACATCCGGGTCCGCGCCCAACGCTTCTCGCCGGACATGTTCTACGTGAATGAATTTGCCGAACGGCTTCGTTCGCATGACAGCACAGTATTCGAGGCGCTATTCTCCTAGCTCGTTCAGCTGCGTCGACGGGCTTGATTTGTGGTTCACCGCTCGTTGGGATGAGAGGGACTCAAGGCACGCCCTCGGAGACCTCCTCTTGACGTTCGACCGAATCACACTCGACCCCGCCAAGATGGGCGGGCAGGCTTGCGGTCGGGGCCTGCGGATTCCGGTGGCCACGGTGGTTCGCTGCGTGGCGAGCGGGATGTCCTCCAAGGATATCCTGGAAGCCTATCCCGACCTTGAGCCAGAGGACATCGCCGGGGCGTTGCAGTATGCCGCCAGTTTGACCGAGGATCGCATCATCCCACTCTCTCAGACGGGTTCGTGACGTGCGATTCCTGCTCGATCAACCTATCTCGTGGATGGTGGGTAAGGCGCTGCAGGCTGCCGGATACGAGGCCCTGCACGTCGGTGAACTGGGGCTGGGGGCCGCCAGTGACACTGTCATCCTTGACCGAGCCACAAAAGAGCGATGCGTGATCGTCACGCAAGACACAGATTTCGGCACGCTGCTGTCGAACTCAGGCCAAAGGCTTCCATCGGTGATTCTATTCCGCATGCGCGATGGCCGACCGTCTGCTTAGGCGCGCGTGCTTCTTGAGAACATCCCGGTTCTCGAGCAAGCATTGGGAGAGGGGGCCATCGTGGTGGTGACGGACGGTTCGATCCGAGTTCGACACCTGCCCGTTTCATGATGGCGATCTGGCACTCGCGCGAAACTGTTCTGCTTCAGTCGGAATTGGAGAATCCGGCCGTTTGGGTTACACCTATAGG
>CAYYPB010000123.1:0-7350 GCA_964473405.1 uncultured Planctomycetaceae bacterium | reverse complement strand
CCGCCAGCCGCAGCGAGTCCATGTCGAGATCCAACCCGACGACGCGCGCACCGCGCTCGAGGCAGCCGCAGCCGAGGGGGCCCCCACCGCAGCCGGTGGGGCCTACGTCACCGATCAGGTGAACGGAACCGTCGTCGAGTATGACGCCGTGGGAAGTGTGCTGAACACCTTCGCGGTCCCCGAAGGGCCGGTGGGCATCGCGGTCCATCCAACCCTGGGCATCCTGGTATCACGGCTCGATGGCGAGGTGTCGATCTACGACGCCTCGTTTGTTTATCAGGGAGCCCTCGACCCGACGCCGCTGACGCTGACGGGGCCGAACGGCATCGCCGTGCATGCGGGCTCGGGCGAAATCTACGTCGCCGATAGCAACGAGAACCACATCATGGTCTTCGATGCCGCCGGAACGCTCGCACGAATGTGGGGTTCCGAAGGCGGTGGTCTGGGCGAGTTGGAAGCCCCCCAGGACGTCGCGATCGACGCGGCACTGGATCATGTCATCGTCGCCGACGCCGACAACTTCCGCATCCAGGTGTTCGACACGGCAGGCATGCTACAGTTCCGATTCGGCTACCGCATCGCCTACGTTGGGATGGACTCGACCACATGGGTGGCCCGGGCGACCGGCTTGGCCGTCGATGCATGCAGCAACATCTATGTCACTGACGCCCTCATGGGAACCGTCCGCGTCTTCGACCCGGCGGGCACCGACTATGACCTGGCGAATCCGCCCGTGACCTACGGAGCGGGCGCCGGCCAGTTGCGCGTTCCCTGCGGAATGGCCATCAACGCCGGCGGCGAGCTCTTCGTTGTCAGCTCGAACAACGCGGCCGTCGAAGTGTTCGACGTCGTTTGCTCGACCGCGCGAGCCGCTGGGCCGCGAGCGGAAGCGCCCAGAGTCAAGGACGATTCAAGGAGAATCTCCAAGGGCGACCTCAGCCTGGAGGCAGTTCGACCCACGCCTCTCCCGGAGCCGACACGCCCCCCGACGAACAACCCCGACAACCCCTTCGAGGTCGTCGAGGCCTACCAGATGGGCACCTACTGTGAGGAACTGGACCTGGACTTCGACGGTCAGATCAACATGACGGATGTCGAGATGGCCGTCGTCCGTTTCGGCGCCGGCACCTCGGACGACTTCATGGGCAGCAGCGCCGGCCCCGGGGGCGGTGGTGCCGGTCCGCGAGATGACGGACACCCGTTCGACCAACCCCCGCATATGCACACGCACGCGACGGGGCCTGAGTATGCGTTCATTTGCAGTCGCTGCCACATGAACGACGGGCTTCCCGAGGGCGGGATGCTGACGACGGCCGGCCAGGAGAACATGTGCCTGTCTTGCCACACATCCTCAGGCACGGCCCGCGGCCTCGTGATCGCCGGCGCGGGTCAGGGCAACTCGCACGCCTGGGGCATCGCGGCCACGAGTGGCGGCGTCGCAGGCCCGGCGGCGGGCGCCTTCAGCGAGATGGAGTTCCACCTCGACGGCGGCAACATCCGCTGCGGCACATGCCACGAACCGCACGACCAGACGCGCGGCACGCCCTACCTCAGAGCGAGCCACGATGACGGTTCTTTGTGCAAGGAATGTCACCGAGAAGCCGGCGCACCGCAGGATCACGCGGTCGGCTTGGCTCACGGTCCCGAGTATTGCACCGACTGCCACGATATCCATGCTATGGGCGACCAGGCTCACCTCGTGAAGGCCCGCCTGTATAGCTGGTACAACCACACCACGGTCGACGTCGGCTTCACAGACGACACGATCGCCGTCGGCACCGGCGGCTTCGTCGATCCGGCCACCGGCGAGTACGGCCTCTGCGACGTTTGCCACGAGTACTACGACGACAGCGTCGTGCCACCTGTTGTGTCGTCCAGTTTCCTCGCACTCACGCCGACGCACGACGAGAGCATGGCCCTCTGCACGACGTGTCACTTGCACGGCAACGGATTCATGCCAGGACTCGACGTGGATCCGACCCCTGCCTACATCGGTTCGCCTACATGCGGCGCCTGCCACAGTGAGGAGCTTGACGTGTTCATGAGGAACGGACACTCCTACAAGCTCAACGAGATCCAGGGCGGCCAAGTGCCCACCTATCCGTTCAGCTCGATCGCTGGAGCTCTGGCGAACATCAACGACGATGACACGGACCCGGCGGACCCGCACGCGGGCACGGACAACAGCCTGGGCACGCCGGCCGACTACAACGACATCAGCTTCGTGATCGGTGGGTTCGGCTGGAAGTCCCGCTGGATCGACGCCGACGGCTTCATCGTCACCGGCAGCGAGGTCCAATACAACCTCGAGACACTGGGCTTCGTGGCATACCATGACAACGAGGTGGACAAGAAGTACAACTGCGGCAACTGCCACACGACCGGGTGGAAGCGATACACGTCCGAACCGGGCGACACACGGAACCTCAATCGCCAGAACAACCTGCCGGGCATGGACGGAACATTCGCCGCTCCCGGCGTGCATTGCGAAGCTTGTCACGGCTGGGGAGCGGCGCACGCCGCGGCACCCAGCACGGCGAACATCACTCGGGTGGCCACACCGCGTGACACGGCGGACTTCCTGGCGGATGACATGGCCTTCGGCAAGGCGGTCGCATGCAGCGATTGCCATACCCGCGACGGCGAAAAGGACTATCCGACCTACGTAGGTGGCCCGGGCCGGATCGCCGCCAAGGGCGGGCTGATCAAACACCACGAGCAGTACGACGAGATGATCGGCGTCAACCCCGACGACGACCCCGCCTTTGCCCGAACCGGGCCGCACCGCGACCTCCTTTGCACCGCGTGTCACGATCCGCATACGACGACCAAGTACATGGCCATCAGCGGCGACGATCCGGGCATGAACAAACACTGCACTGAGTGCCACAACCCAACAGGGGTAGGTGCCAAGGACTACAGCTTGGCGGGCGGCCTCTTCGATGACATGGCCGGGCTGGACTGCATCGACTGCCACATGCCCAAGCTGGCAAAGAGCGCGGTAGCGCATGCCGCGGTGGGCACCGGTCCGATCACGGGCGACATTCGTTCGCATATCTTCAGGATCGCCGATCTCAACACGGACCCAGACCAGTTCAACGCGGCCGGCACTTTCGCTTATCCATGGATCACGGCTGACTACGCCTGCAAGACCTGTCACAACGGCGTCGACGCATTCGACCAGACTTTCCCGGTCTCGAGTGTGATCCACGGCCCCTAGCCCAGCCGCCCTGCCACGGCAGGTCAGTTGCCATGCGGAAGAGAACCGGGCCACGTTCGCCATACCGGTGAACGTGGCCCGTCGTCTTGTCCCCCGGTGGCCACTCTCCCGACAAAAGGAGTCTGGAAACAGCCAGGCCTCAAGCCCCGCACGCAACTGCTCGACCCATCTATGCAGGTACATGCGGAGCTGCGGCGTTGCGCTCTCTGGCTACGGCATGTGGCCCTGTTCTTCTCAGTACTGAGAGGGTCCCAGGCCATGATGACATGCAGGCGTGCGCAGGCCGACAGCGACACCGCCTCTGGAGCCGGTCAGAGGCAACCGAATAGCCGTTGCACTGCGGCAGCAACCGAGTGCCCGGTGGCACGAGTCTTGCAAGCGCATTTGTCGGGATGAGGATATCCTCGGCGACGATACAACGTCCGAAAAGCAACTCGGACGTAGCGGTAGGAGGGCGGATCATGATTCGGCGAAACGGCAGTTCGACAACACGAGACCTCCGAGCGGCGGCAGTCCGCATCGGCGCCCTGGCCATCATGATCTCAACGGCCCTGGCCCTGCCGGCAGTCGGGCTGGAAACGCGGTATCCCGTGAAAGACGGCACCATCGCCGACGGCCAATTCCCATCGCCGTTCGACGGCACGCCGGAGACCTACGACTGGTATTTCTACGAGTCCGCGCCCTTCGCGGGCATGATCGCGAGGAGCTTCGACGCCCTTGATCGTCGCGTCTTCTGGGAATACGACCTGAGCACCATCACTTCGACGCCCCCCGTCTCGGCCACGCTGACCTTCAAGCTCGAGGCCCCGTGCCGATTCCCGGCCCCCTGGACCGCCGTACACGTTTACGCGTACGACGTCACGCTGCCGCTCTCCGAGAATCTCTACGATGACTTTCTGGCCGGTCCGACCGATGTGCTCCAGGGCGTCGCCAACTTGCCGCCGCCCGATTGCCTGCCAGGCACGTTGCCGACGGAGTTCGTCATCGATGTCAGTCAGGCCGTCAGCAACGCGCTCACATCCGGCACGAATGCCGTCGCGTTCCGCTTTCAGATCGATCCCGACGCCGTCGAGGACAACCAACAGGCGAGAATCGACGCCCTCGACGCGGACCCCACGACGAAACCGATCCTGACCATCGACGTCGCCCCGATCGATGTGCCGGGCGACATCAACGCTGATCAGAGCGTCGACATGACAGACCTGAGCATCTTCGTCGATCTCCTGCTCGGTCCGCCTCAGAGTGATGGCTATCCGGCCGAGTATTGGGGCCGCGCCGACATGAACGCCGACGGCCCGGTCGACGGTCTCGACATCCAACTCTTCGTCGATGCCATGACAGCGCCGTAGCGCAAGCAACCGCGGCGCCTCGAACACGCCTGTCAGCCTCCGGATCGCATCAGTACTCCACCCTCCTGTTGGTCACTGCGCGCAGGCGTGCCGTTGTTCTGACGACGGCGGCGTCGGGCCCGATGCCGTCGTCCGACGGGGCGACGCAATGGGCGTTTCAGGATCTGATCAATCGGGTGACACCAGGAAACGACGAGGATCGGCGTACACCGTCGGGCCTGGGCCCAGGTTTTCCCGTCGAACGTCGTCGATGTCGAGGCCGGCGGCGAGCTTTCGAGGGAAGCGGTCACCCGCGATCCCGCCGACATGACCGTCGGCGAATCCGAGGTTGCAGCGGCCGACGCCTCCGGGATGTCGATAGCCGATGCGGGAGTCCCCATCGCCCAGCCGCGTGGATTGCTGCTGCCCGGCATAGAGCCCGTCCGCCAGGGCAATGAGTCGGCTGGGCTCAACGATGTCCTCGAATATGCTCTGCCGCATGATCCGCCCTTGGAGATTAGGGCCGTAACCGACGGAGCCCGTGAAATGGGCGCCCTGCTCGAACGATCTCGGCAGCCCGATCGGGTTGTCGGCGTTGATCCAGTATGAGACGCGGATGATGCGTCCAAACCCAGATTGCGGAATAGTCACTGCGAAGTTCTGAGAAAGCGTGATGACGACGGGCCAATCCATGTAACCCTTGGGTTTGTCGGGATCGCCGCCGGTCTGCGTTTCGGCCATCCCCGCCACGTCGAGTGTGTCCGGACAGGCGAACGGATTGTTGTGCAACGCCCGGCTTCCGACCAAGTAATGACCCTTGTCGAGAATCGGCCCCCAGCCGTCGAGCGGGTTGGCGACGCTGCCGCTGACCCCCTGCATGTGGTAGGACGGGACGATGCGGCCGGAGTTGCCGTCGCCGTACATCAGCATGGCCAACATCAAGGTCTTGAGGTTGCTGCCACACACGACGGAGCGAGCATTGCGGCGCGCCGAGCCCAGCGCAGGCGCCAGTAGCCCGACAAGCAGGCTGATAACCGCCATGACCGCCAGCAGTTCCAGGAGGCTGAATCCTGCCCGTCGCCTGAAGTGGATCACCGCATCGCCTCCAAGGAGTCGCGCAAGAATAACGTGAATCCTCGATTCGCCAAACGACAAGCCGATGGGATGCCTGCGTGCGGCAATCGGTCGTGTCATTTTCGCGCAGCGCCCAAACCGCGAATGACTTCGTCAGCCATTGATGAGGAGAGAGACGAAGAAGTCAATGTCCAATCCGTCGATTTTCCCGTCGACATTGAGGTCGCCGCGGCTGATATCGCAATCGGTAGACGCAAATGCGACCGGATCAGTCAGTGCCCAGACGAACGCGGAGACGTCGTTCACGTCAGTGGCGCCGTCGCAGTTGAGATCGCCCGCCGAGGAGAAGGGCTCCTCGAACCGCAACAATCGCTGATTCGTATTGTCCAGGACGTAGAGATCTCCGGCCGAATCGAAGGCCACGCCGGTCGGGCCGGACAGGCCCTCGGCGTCCGTGGTGAAGAACCCCAGCCCATGATTGGAGGCCTCGGCCGAGAGGCTGCCCAACTGGCCCAACACGCCATCGGGGACGGTATCCAGCCGGGGGCTGTCGAATCGCAAGACGCGGTTGTTGCCGGAGTCGGCCACGTAGAGGTTCCCCCATCGATCGAAGGCCAAGTTGATAGGGCGCTGGAGGCCGTGGGTCGGTCCGCCGTTGTCGATCGCCCTGCTGACGAGATCGGGCTGTCCGATCACAGCGTCGGCCGTCGTGTCCGTCGTCGCCGGGAGGTCGTGCCGCAGGACGCGGTGGTTGTTCCAATCCGCGATGTACAGGTTCCCCTCACCGTCGAGCGCCAGGCCGATGGGGTTGTAGAGATTGTCGGCCGAGGCGCAGCAGCCGTTTTGACCCGCCCCGTCGTTGTTCTTCGCCCGGCGCGTGAAGTCGCCGAACTGACCGAAGACCCGATCGGCCGGCGGCTTGTTGGCGCTGGGCGCGGTGTAGTGCAGCACCCGGCTGTTGCCCGAGTCGGCGATGTAGACGTCATCGCCGCGTACGAGAACACTGCCCGGAAACTGGAGGCTGTCAGGCAAGGCCACGTCCGGCCCGGTTCCGCCCTGGCCGAGATTCTCGGCGTTGCTGATGAAGTCGGGCTGCCCGATGACCAGATCGGCCTCGGTCGGTGTGGCGTCGGTCAGTGGATTGTTGAACTTCAGCACACGGCTGTTGAAGGCGTCGGCGACCCAGAGATTTCCCGCCGCGTCGACGGCGAGGCCCTGCGGCAGGAAGAAACTGGACGCGCTGACGCCACCGTTGTTGGGCGCGCCGCTGAAGAAATCCGGTTGGCCGATGACTAGGTCCGCGGCATCGCCATTGGCGAAAGACGCGGCAACGGGCCAACTCAGGACGCGATGGTTGTCGGCATCAGACGCATAGAGCCGGCCATCGGATCCGACGGCGACCTGAGCGGCATTGGACATGGACAGATTGGCCGCGGTTGGCAGGCCGGCGGGTTGATTGGGTGCGTTCGTGGTGAAGTCGGCTTGGCCCAATACGGCATCGGCCGTCGTATCGAACGGCGCGGCGTGCGCCTCGGCCACCCACACCATCGCCACACCGCAGGCGATCGCCCTTTCGAGAAACCGAAACCTGGGACCGATTCGCGGCGTCGAGATAGGTCGTATTCGAATCATACCGGCGTCCACATGTGGATGTCCAGGTCATGATCCGCCCTGGAGTGACGGCGCTGCCCATCCGCGGAAGAGCCGCGGGCTGTAGCCCGCGCGGGC
>CAYYPB010000122.1:0-7366 GCA_964473405.1 uncultured Planctomycetaceae bacterium | reverse complement strand
CCGGCGTGAAGGCACCGCCATGAACGGGCGACTACTTGCCGACGCGAATCTCGACACGGACGCACACAGCGCGCCCCTCAGCGGCGTCGGGATGCGCGACGCCCCCGTGCTCCGCGGGAGTGACAGACTCTCCGTCTGCACGCCGGCGGTGGCCGCCTATTGTCGCGTCGTGGCCGATCGGCTCGCGGCAGAAGACAAAACGTTCAAGTATCAGCGAAAGCTCATGGACGGCGGGGCGTGCGAATCGACGGCCTATTGCCATTACGGCTACGACGCGACGGGGATCTGTCTGCCGTTGCTCAACTATCACAACATGAACACCGAAACGGGACGCATCGCCGCCGAAGCCATCGACATCCGAGACTTCCACAATCTGACCAAGTGGTTTGTCGCCCTGGCGCAAAGTCCGGCGACGCTGAAGTACGACGGTTCGCACCCAGGGTTGGACGCCAAACTCGGTGGCCTGCTGAAACAGTGGCGCAGCCGGTTGGTGAACACGGCCAAGCTGTAGTACGTCGCCGCATCGAGGTGTTCGGTGAGAGCGAATCGCGTTTTCACTTGGCTCTGTGCTTTCAAGGAGAGCAATCGGTGAGATACGTTTGTCTCATCTTGTCGCTGGTGGCCGTGGCGGCGTCTGGGCCGGGGCGATCTGGGGAGCCCACTTCACGTTCGGCAACTCGGCCCGCGACGACGCGCCCATCGGGCGATGCGGCAACGACGCAACGCGTTGCCGGTCAGACGACCTCGCGGCCCTACGATGATCTAAAGACGAAGCGACTCGTCCGAACGCTGGTTGCCGAGTTGGGCTCGCCTGCCTATCGCGTGCGCGAGGCCGCGCAGAAGAAGCTCGCCAAGCTCGGCGAGAAGGCGATGCCGCATCTCGTCGAGTTCATCGGCAGCGCGGACCTCGAGGTGGCGAATCGCATCGCGGCATTGATCAGGCGTCCGAATGATCCCCACGTTCGCATCGAGGTCGCCGTACGCCTGCTTGCCACGGGCGACCCCGATTGGATGGAGCCCGCCGTGCACATGTTGTTCGAAACGCCGAGGGTGGACTGTGACTTGTTTCTGCGGCGCACGGCCAAGGCGACTGGGCGCGAGCGTGCCACGTTCAGGCCGGTTGCGGAGCAGCTCGCGACCTGGAAGCGCATCACGGAGTTTTTCTACCGTCGTCAAGAACAGCTCTTGCAAGAGCAGAAAGCGGAGGCCGCGCGAAAGGATCGCGAACTCCACGATGGATCGAAGCTGTATCAGGCCGAAGCGGCCTACTGGTCGGCCGTGGAGGCGATGGAAGACTACGCCGTGCCGAAGCCGGCGCGGAGATCGCCGGCGACGCGGCCCGCAGGGGGATAGGGACTAGCGTACCTTCACGCCTCGTCTTGTGGGTTGACGAAGTATCCGCATCTCTGTGGCACCGGCGTCCCGCCGGTGGAACCACAGGCGAGACGCCTGTGCCACAGGACAGGGCAGCCCGTAGGGGCATAGGGACCAGGGGCCATCGCCGCGAGTTATCCCACGCTCTGGCACTGGTCCTGGAGGATATCCGTGAGCGACGTCTTGAGGAAGAGTTCCTTCAGCATGACGCCGGCCTGTTCGTAGGTGCCGTTCATCGCGTCCTGGACCGAGGGTGGCATGCCTTTGAGCGTGTCATCCTTGCGATCCAGAGCCACTAGCGCACCGACGCCCTCGAAAACATCGTGCAACGAGATGCTCTCGGCCGGCCGATTCAGGCGGAAGCCGCCGCGCGGGCCTCGGTCTGAATGGAGGATGCCGGCGGCGGCGAGTTGACTGAGAATCTTCGCCGCGTAGGCCTTGGGAAGCTTGTGCTTTTGTGCGATGTCGCCCGCGCGCACACCCGCGGGCGTGGGCGCATCCCGATTCTGCATGGCGATCTCGTAGATAGCCAGCAATGCATACGTCGCCGTCTTTCTGCGCAACATGTCGACGATCCCGTTTCAGCGGACGTTCAGACGCGTTCCTACCCGGAGCCGGATGAGAAGTCCGCGATCCCATCTGCCTACCACCTTGTCTCATCATAGGACAGTTGGCCTACAATAACAGCGAATAATACCCCGAGGCTCCACTTTTTTTCGTGTTTACCTCCACTTTCGCCAGCGGTACCCTCAGCCAGTAGGTCGCCGATGGCATGGGCGGTCCGCTCGCTCACGCATGCTGCCCGGGGAAACTGTGAAACACCACGACGCGCCATCAAAGACGCCGCCCGCCTGGCTCCGAGCCCTGGGGCGAGAGGATCTGCCCACGACGTTGAGCGTCGAGGGACGCCGCTACGAGCACGCAAAGACGTTCAAGCACGATTTCTTCGCTGCAACCGGCCTCTATACGATCGTCGATGTCGGCGATCCTCTTGCCCAGTCGCATGGCCCCAGCCCGAGAGTCATCCTCAAGGTAGGGCGTCGGATATCGATACTCGGGATTCCGATGGCGTGGATCGGCCGCTTCCTCGGCCGACGCGAGAGCCGGCTCCTGGGCATGACCGCCGGCGTGGTGGGAGTGCCCCGTTTTCTGGGCATGTGGGGACCGACCGGCATCATCCACGACTACGTCGAAGGGCGTCCGCTCGGCCGCCGCGATCGGCCCGACGACGATTTCTTCCCGCGCCTGAGTGAGATGCTCGACGAATTGCACGCGATGGACATCGCCTATGTCGATCTGGAGAAGCCGGAGAATATCCTGCTCGGCGACGATGGCCGACCGCACTTGATTGACTTTCAGATATCCCTGGACGGCACGGGATGGCTCGCCCGTCTCTGGCCCAGCCGAAAGCTACGGCAGATCCTCAAGTCTGCGGATCGTTACCACCTGATGAAACACTGGCGCAGGCTCCGCCCTGACCAGTTGACGCCCGAACAAGTCGCCCAGTCGTACAAGGCCCCGTTCTACATCGCATGGCACCGCGCGGTGTTCAGACCCTTCACCAGAGTGCGCCGCCAGATCCTCGTCTGGCTCGGTGCCCGAAGCTCATCCAAAGGCCGGTCGCCGGGATAAGTGGACGAGCCATAGGCTATCAGCCATCAGCTCGCGGCGTACATGGGCCCGGTCAGAGCCCAGAGCGTTAGCGACGGGTATCGAGTTTGGGTTCTCTGTTCCAGGCGTTCCCGGGTTCCGTCGCGCTCCATCCGGGGCGGTATTCCGCAACCAGCGCAAAGAACGCTGACACCTGGCGACCGCAAGCCGAAGGCTGATAGCTTACGGCTGACCGCCTCTCGCATCCGGCACGACCTCGCCGCACTCCGGACAGCGGCCGCTGACGTTGCCGGTCAGGTTGTAGCCGCACTCCATGCAGTGGCCGGACATTCGTCGTCGGGTTTCGTACATGAACAGCAGGATGATGCCGGGGCCGAAGGCCCAGCCCATCACGAGCAGGCCGCCCATGATGCCCATCGCCGTGCCGATGCCGACGAGGCAGCCTGGCCGGCGTACGACGATGAAGTGCGATGGGACCGTGGCCATGAGTTGCAGCAGGCTGCCGCCGATCAGCCAGAGGACCATCCGGCGAATCGCCGCGAGATAGTCCAGCCGACTGCAATAGGAGTAGAACAGGAAACTCCACAACGCCCACCCGCCGAGGTTCAGGATCAACACGACGGTCATCAAGGCATCGCTGTCGTCGAGGTAGGCCAGTTCGCACAGCGCCATCGAGAGGGACGCGACCAACAATGCTGCCATGAACCCGGCCACGATCGAGGGGAGTCGTAACTGCCTCGGCTGGACAGGGAGAAGCATCTGCGGCTTGCCGCGAATCGCAAGGAAGAGCCACTGCGTGCCCACCGTCGCGGCGATGAGGATTGGGATCCCATGCTCGCTGGCGCCATCGACGAAGTAGCCAACCAGAAAACCTGCCACGAGAAGGAGGTACAGCCCGAGCAGAATCCACCGCAGTTTCTTCATGGACGATGGCCTCGGCATCGTGCGAACACGCGCTTCCGTGGGGCAGACGCCGCACCGCGTTCCCAACCCCTTGTCCCGCCGAGCATTATGCGCCCTCGTGAACACGCTGTCGCCCTTGGCGCAGGGCCGAATCTCTGCAATGATAGGCCCTCCGCACGACCGATGGCGATGCGGTAAGAATGCTCACTACCGCGCCCCACGAGGCCGTGTAACCAGGACGCCCATGACGACTCCACCGACTCCACCGACACCCACGACGCCCACGAGGATTCTGTTGGCAAAAATCGGACTCGACGGCCACGACCGAGGGGTCAAAGTGCTGGCTCGCTCTCTGCGTGACGCCGGCATGGAGGTCATCTATACGGGGCTCTGGCAAACGCCCGCCATCGCAGCCAAAGCGGCGGTCGAGGAAGACGTCGACATCCTCGGCGCGAGTTTTCACAGCGCCGCGCATCTGACCCTTGTGCCGATCCTCATCAAGGAGTTGGAGAAGCTCGGCCGCGGCGACATCCCCGTGGCCATCGGTGGCATCATCCCTCCCGACGATGTCCAGGCGATGAAAGATGCCGGTGTCTCGCTCGTTTTCGAGACCGAGTGTTCGATGGCCAAGATCGTCGAGGACATCAACGCCCTGGCCGCGACGGCACACGCGCGACGCAAGGCCGCTGTCAAAGGCGGCGAGTTGGACCGGTGGCTCGCCGCGCTCGAACGCAGTGATCGAGCCGCCATCGGTCGCGCGCTAACATGGGTCGAAGACGGGGCCTCTTCTGACGAAATCGAACGACGCCTTCCGTCGTCAGATCGCCAGACCATCGTCGTCGGCATGACAGGCGCTCCCGGCGTGGGCAAGAGCACGCTCATCGGGCGGCTGCTCAAGGAGCTGCGCCGACGCGGCAAGGGCGTGGCCGTCGTGGCCGTCGATCCGGCGAGCCCGATCACGGGCGGGTCGCTCCTCGGCGACCGTGCCAGAATGACGATTGCGGCCGGTGACGAGGGCGTCTTCCTTCGGTCGGCGGCGAGTCGCGGCGAGATGGGTGGCCTGGCTCCCACGACCGGTTCGATGGTCGAAGTTCTCAAGCACGCCCATGTGGACGTCATGTTGATCGAAACGGTGGGTGCCGGCCAGAATGATGTGGCCGTGCGGCAATGGGCCTCGCCCGTGGTGCTGCTACTGATGCCGGGGGCGGGCGACGATCTTCAACTGCAGAAGGCAGGCATCATCGAGGTGGCCGACATCTTCGTCATCAACAAGGCGGACCTGGACGGTGCGGACCGTCTGGCGGCCCAGATCGCCGACACGCTCGGTGGAGGTCGCCCCGTTGTCCAGACCGTGGCGTCCCACGGCAAGGGCATCGAGGAATTGGCGGACGTGATCCTGAGGCACGGAAGGAAAGCCGAAAACTGAAAACCGAAAGCTGAAATCCAAGACACGAAGAGCCGCGGGCTTCAGCCCGCGCGGCCGTTCAACCGCGAAAGAATGCTCGGACCCGTGGCAAGATCGGCAGCACTGAAACACTCGAGAGGCTTACCCACCATGAAACTACTCGTATTGGTCAAGCACGCTCCGGATTCCACGGCAACCATCAAGGTCAAGGACGACGGCAGCGGCATCGAAACCGCCGGCATGAAGTTCGTCATGAACCCGTTCTGTGAATTCGCCGTCGAGGCGGCGCTGCAGTTTCGGGAGAAGAACGCGGCCGCGTCCGCTGAGGTCACGGCGATGACACTCGGCCCTGCAGAGTCCGTCGCCTCGCTACGGACCGCGTACGCCATGGGCGTCGACAACGTCGTCCATCTTTGCGACGACGCATTCGGGGCGCTGGACGATCTGATGGTCGCCCGCGTCCTTGCCGCGGCGATCAGGAATGGGGGCTACGACATCATCTTCTGCGGCAAGTCGGCGATCGACTATGACTGCGGGCAGGTCGGCCCGGCCCTGGCCGAGTGTTTGGGTCTTCCGCATGTCGGCACGGTCATCGGCATCGAATGGGGTGATGGCTTCAAGGCAGCGACGGCCCGACGGCGCATCGAGGGTGCCGAGGAAGTCGTCGAGGTGCAACTGCCCGCGATCTTCGCCATCGACAAGGGCTATGTCGATCCGCGATATCCGTCGTTGCCCGGCCTGATGAAGGCGAAGAAGAAACCCGTCGAGGTCAAGGACGCCGGCTCGTTGGGCTTCGCGGCGGAGCAACTCGCGGCCAGCGCGATGGGCACGACGATGGCCGAGTATACCCCGCCGCCGCCGCGCCCCGATGGTCGGAAGATCGAGGGTGAACCGGCCGAGGCCGCCAAGGAACTCGTGCGGATTCTCCGCGACGAGGAGAAGGTGATCTAGAACCCGCCACGAAGCCGCCGACGGCATCGGCGTTCCGTCCACAAAGCCGCCGATGGTATCGGCGTTCCGGCGGACGGAACGATGCCATGGAGACCGCCGGTATCATCGGCGGCTCTATCCTGCGCAGGTGGGCGGCCGTTGAGTGTGGAAATCCGTGGCCGACTGGAACTGTTGCGCGATCTGCAGCAGCCGGTCTTCGGCGAAATGCGGGGCCATGAGTTGCATACCGATCGGCAGCCCGGCCTGCGATAGGCCGCACGGCATGCTGATCGCCGGAATGCCGGCCAGGTTGGCGGCGCAGTTGTAGACGTCCCCCAGATACATCTCCAGCGGGTCTTCGGTTCTCTCGCCAAATCGAAACGCCGGCGTCGGCGTCGCGGGTGACAAGATCGCGTCACAGTGCTTGAACGCCTCGATGAAGTCATTCTTGATGAGCGTGCGAACCTTGAGGGCCTTGACGTAGTAGGCGTCGTAGTAGCCGCTCGATAGGGCGTAGGTTCCGAGCATGATGCGGCGCTTGACCTCCGGGCCGAATCCCTCGGCGCGGCTGGCGCTGTAGACGTCGATGTAGTCCTTCGGATCAGCCGTCCGATGGCCGTAGCGGACGCCGTCGTAACGCGCCAAGTTGCTCGATGCCTCGGCCGTGCAGATCACGTAGTAGCAGGCGATGACGTATCGCGTGTGCGGCAGGTGAATCTCCTGCACGTCTGCGCCGAGTGTGCGATAGACCTCGATCGCCGCCTCGACGGCGCGGCGCACTTCGTCGTTGAGACCCTCGCCAAAATACTCCGAGGCGATGCCGATCCGCATCGGCCCGACGGCCTCGCTCAATTGCCCGACGTAGTCGGGAACAGGGCAGTCCACGCTCGTCGAGTCTCTCGCGTCGCGTCCGGCGATGACGCCCAGCACGCGAGCCACGCCCTCGACATCGTTGGCGAAGGGGCCGATCTGATCCAGGCTACTTCCGAAGGCCACGAGGCCGTATCGCGAGACGCGGCCGTAGCTCGGCTTGAGCCCCGTGACGCCGCAGAAGGAGGCCGGCTGGCGGAGCGAACCGCCCCTGTCGCTTGCCAGGGCGGACCGCGCCACGCGAGGCGGCGCCGGCGGCGCACGACCCGAAAA
>CAYYPB010000121.1:0-7429 GCA_964473405.1 uncultured Planctomycetaceae bacterium | reverse complement strand
CTCCTCGCTGTGCGCTACTGCGTCAGAGTCCCGTGCCAGGTGACCTCGAAGCTGAAGACCGTGCCTTGGCCGGCGGGTGTCGTGGCGGTGGCCTCTTCCGCGTACTCGAGGGTGCCGTCGGCGGCCAGCGTGTAGGTCATCGTGAACGTGCCGAGAGCCGGTGTGCCGGGGGCCTGGGCCAGCGTGATTCTGAACTCGCCGTTGACGGTGATGACGTCGCCCACGGCGTCGGCGGAGGTGACGGTCTTGGTGACGGTCAGATTGTCGGCGGTGTAGGTGGCCTGGGTGCCCTGGCCGACCGGCTGGCCGGTGGAGCGGCTGAGAAGCTGGCCCTGGTCGTTGATCTGAACGAGCCCGTCGATCTCGGTCGTATCGTCGCCGCTGACGACCCCGTCGTCGCGTGCGATGAGCCGGCTGGTGATCTTGCCCGTGTAGGTGCCGGCCGCGATCCCCGTCGCGTAGGTGGGGGGGATGACCGCAGCAGCCGGCGGCAACGTCTCGCAGGCCGGCAGGGCGACAAGCAGCATGCAGACGGACAGTCGTTTCATGGCGGGGCTCCTCGGGCGATGGGAACTGGCTGTCCCCCGGCGATGATCCTGGCTGAGGCGGAAAGCGGCACTCTCCAGACGATTCGTGTCGAAAACACCCATATAGTGGGAGCAATGGCAGCAGACAAGCCAGGCGGGTCCCTTTCCCCTGGCCCCCGGCTCTGTCGGGGGCGTTGGAAGCCGGATCCACAGACCGCCATCGGGCGTTCGCGGCGGCGTCACTTTTTTGCATTTTCCCCACTTTTAGCCCTGGCGGCGAGGATTGAGGCTGTTACTATGCAGGGCTTCGCTGTTGTTCGTGCGGAACTAGGACGGCCCAGTGGGACTGGCCGACCTTGCTTAGATGGCACGCACAGCGGTCAGTCCCGTGGGATTCAACATCGATTGGCAACAGTCATCGGGTTGGTTGCGCGATTACCACCGGGTTCCTTTCGACAACGAGAACTGAGACGTAAGTTCGGGAGATCGCCCCAGGGTTCCCGCGTGTGACACCATGCGCGACGGGAATGAGGGCGAGCGGGTGGCTCAGCGCTATGCGCCACTCCTGCCGGCTCGATGCCCCGATCGACGTTGCGACTGCGGTGAGTTGCGTGTTCGGTTTTGCAGATACCCCTGAAGTGTGAGGAAGAGTTGCGATGATCGTTCCGAGTGAGATTCGCAATTTCGGCAAGCTTGGCGATGCCATGAGCATCCCGGACCTCGTCGAAGTTCAAGTCGGAAGTTACGGGCGTTTTCTCCAGGCTGCCGGGTCGCCAAAGGCGCGAACCAAGTCCGGTCTGGAGGGCCTCCTCAGCGAGGTCTTCCCGATCAACAGCTATGACGAGAACATCACCATCGAGTACCTCGACTACACCCTGGGCAAACCGAGGTACACGCCCGACGAGTGCCGTCAGTTGCGGTTGTCCTATGGGATGCCCCTGCGCGTCCGGCTCCGCCTCCATCGCAAGGACAAGGACGAGATCTTCGAAGATCGCGTCTATCTCGGCGAGCTTCCGATCATGATCGGCGGCGGCGAGTTCATCATCAACGGGGCCGAGCGCGTCATCGTCTCGCAGCTCCACCGATCGCCCGGTGTCGACTTCATCAAGCAGACGCTCGATGCCGACCGCCCGCTGCACGCCTGCCGGATCATCCCCGAACGCGGCAGTTGGATCGAAATCAACATCACCCGCAAGGACGTGATGGTCGTGCGGATCGACCAGTCGGGCAAGATCCCCGCGACCTGTTTCCTCAGGGCGATGGACCCCGCCTACGGCACGGACGAGTCGATCATCCGCAGCTTCTACGAAACGAAGACCATTCGCGTCGCTTCGCTCAAGCCCGACATGTACGTCGTGTCCGACCTCTGGGGTGACGAGCCCACCGAAGATACCGAGCCGGAGCCGATGGTTCGCTCCGGATGCCAGATCGGCGACGCGCTGGGCCGTGTCCAGGGCGCGGGCATCAAGCAGGTCGAGGTGATCGACAACATGGTCGATCCGCTCATCCTCAACACCTTGGCCGAGGACAGCAGTCGTTCGCATGAAGACGCCTTGATGCGCATCTACAAGAGTCTTCGCCCCGGCAACCCGGCCCAGTTGGACAAGGCCGTCAAGCTGTTCCACGAAAAGTTCTTCGACGAGAATCGTTACCGCCTCGGGAAGGTGGGGCGTTTCCGCATCAACCGCAAGTTCGGCCTGTCCATCCCCACGTCGCTCAACAGCCTGACGACCGTGGACTACCTCGCCTGCTTGCGGTACCTGCTCGACCTGCGAAGCCAGGAACGCGTCGGGTTCTCGATTCCCGCTCGCGTGCCGATCGAGTTGGCACTGTTGCGAGAAACGCGATCGCTGGCCACACAGATCGGCGGCTATCGAACGGGCGGTGCGCCGCTGGCCGACCCGAAGAAGGGCGTCACGCTCGGCGACTTGGACGCCATCCAGAAGGGTCGCAAGAAGCTCAAGCCCGCCGATCTCCTCGAAGAACTCCGGCGACAACTGGGTGCCGTCTCCGACGTCCCCACCGAATGGGTGCCGCCGGCCTCGATCGACCTGGACGTGATGCGACCCTTGCTCAACCGCACGCGACAAGACCGCGACGCCGATGTGACCAAGGCCTCCAAGGACTTCATCGTCTCGACGATTCGGATGCGATCGGCCCGACTGATCCAGGGGATAGACCGCTATCTCGCAACGGCCAAGGCCAAAACGCTCGGATTTGCGCAGGTCGATTTCCTCAACTACTTCCCCTGCCCCGGCGTGATATACAAGTTCAACGAAGCCGCGGCGAAGAAGGACATGAACGCGGCGGCCAAGGCCGTCGAAGCCGAGTGGACGAGTCTGTTCGGCACAACGCACAAGCATGCGGCGTTCGGAACGCTGGAAGAAGCAGCGGCGTTTATCGAGGACAAGGACAAGGACACGGCCACGGAGAAGGTCTCGGTCGGCGGCGTTCACGAGTACGGCTGGCAGCAAACGCGCGTCATCGTCAGCGAAGACGACATCGACCACCTGGGCAACCGTCGATTGCGCACGATCGACGAGCTGGCCTGCGACGAGATTCGCAAGGGCTTCCTCAAGCTACGCCGAACAGTCCAGGAACGCATGAGCATGAAGGACCCCGATCAGCTCGGCAAGATCGCCGAGTTGCTCAACTCCAAGGCCGTCTCCGGTGCCATCGACTACTTCTTCGGCCGAGGCGAGTTGTCGCAGGTCGTCGATCAGACCAACCCATTGAGCCAGTTGACCCACGAACGCCGCCTGTCGGCCCTGGGCCCCGGCGGCCTGAACCGCAAGCGAGCCGGTTTCGAGGTTCGCGACGTTCACATCAGTCACTACGGCCGAATCTGTCCGATCGAAACGCCGGAAGGCACGAACATCGGTCTCATCGCGTCGTTGAGTATCTACTCGGCCGTGGACGAATACGGCTTCCTCATCACGCCCTACCGCCGCGTGGGCAAGAAGGGCGACGTCAACGGCAACGTCTCGTTCCTCCGAGCCGACGAGGAGATGAAGTCCGTGTTGGCCCCGCCGGATTCGGTGGATGTTTCCAAAAAGAAAGTCGCGGGCGACCACATCGTCGCCCGCGTTCGTGGCGATCTGACAGTCGTAACCGCACCGCAAGTCGAGTTTGTCGACATCTCTCCGAAGCAGACCGTGGGTGTCTCCGCCGCATTGATCCCCTTCCTCGAACACGACGACGCCAACCGGGCCTTGATGGGCTCGAACATGCAGCGGCAGGCTGTACCCCTGCTCATCACCGAGCCGCCGGTCGTCGCAACAGGCATGGAACGCATCGTGGCCCAGAACAGCGGCATGGTGCCTCGGGCCGAACACGACGGCAAGGTCACGGCGGTCGAAGCCGATCGGATCGTCATCAACGAGACCGAAGAGCATGTCCTCCGCAAGTTCCAGGCCCTCAACGAGCGAACCTGCCTCAACCAGAAGCCGATTGTCAAACTCGGCGAGAAGGTCACCCAAGGCCAGATCATCGCCGATGGCCCCGCCTGCACGAGGGGCGAGTTGTCCCTGGGGCGGAACGTCCTCGTCGGATTCCTCACCTTTGACGGCTACAACTTCGAGGACGCGATTCTCATCTCCGAGCGTCTCGTTCAGGCTGACACTTTCACGAGCATCCACATCGACGCACACGACGTGGAGATTCGCGAAACGAAGCTGGGCAAGGAAGAGTTCACACGCGACATTCCCAACGTCTCGGAGAAGGCGCTCAACAGCCTCGACGAGTACGGTGTCGTCCAGATCGGAACCGAGGTGAAGGCCGGCGACATCCTCGTCGGAAAGGTCTCTCCCAAGAGCAAAAGCGAACTGAGCCCCGAAGAGAAGCTCCTGCACGCGATCTTCGGCCGTGCGGGCGAGGACGTGAAGAACGACTCGCTCGAGATGCCCAGCGGCTCGGCGGGCATCGTGATCGATGCCAAGCGGTTCAGCCGCCGCGCCGGCATGACCGAGGAGCAGAAGCAAATGCTCCAGGCTCGCATCGCGACTTACAGGACGGGCGTCGACGATCGTGTCATCTCCTTGTTCCGACGGATGATCGCGGAAATCGAGAAGGTCATCGGCCAGCCCGTCGTCGATCCGAACACCAAGCAGGTGGCCGGCCGCAGCGAAATGAACGCGGTCGTCATGGAGCAGATCGGCGAACCCCGGAACTGGGCGTTCGAAGCGAAGTGGATCAAGCCCGCCGCCAAGCGGACCGAGTGCATGCCCATCGTCGATCGCTATTGGCCGAGGATCGTCGAGCAGATCGAAGAGCGAGAACGGAAGATCGCCCAGATGAAGCGTGGCGACGAACTCCCGTCCGGCGTTCTGGAGATGGTGAAAGTCTATGTCGCGTCCAAGCGACCGTTGTCGGTCGGTGACAAGATGGCTGGCCGGCACGGCAACAAGGGCGTCATCGCCAAGATCATGCCGGTCGAGGACATGCCGTTCCTCGAAGACGGCACCCCGGTCGATATCCTGCTCAACCCGCTGGGCGTGCCTTCTCGAATGAACGTCGGCCAGATCCTGGAGACGCACCTCGGTTGGGCCGCCAAGATCCTCGGCTTCCAGGCCGTCACGCCAGTCTTCGATGGCTGCACGGAGTCCGAGTTGCATGCCGCCGTCAAGGAGGCCAACGAGAAGGTCGCGGCGCAGGCGGCCGATCTCGACACCGTCCGGGCAGCTGATGCGGAGAATCTGCTGCTCTGCGAGATGCCGTACGGCGGCAAGATCCGCCTGCACGATGGCCGAACCGGCGAGCCGCTGGATCAGCCCGTCACCGTTGGCTACATCTACATGATGAAGCTGCATCACCTCGTGGATGACAAGATTCACGCCAGGGCAACCGGGCCCTACTCCCTCATCACCCAGCAGCCGTTGGGTGGCAAGGCCCGCACCGGTGGCCAGCGCTTCGGTGAAATGGAAGTCTGGGGCCTCGAAGCCTACGGCTGTGCCTATGTGCTCCAGGAATTGCTGACGGTCAAATCGGACGACGTGGAAGGCCGTACGAAGATTTACGAGTCCATGGTCAAGGGCGAAAACACGCTCGAAGCCGGAACGCCCGTCTCGTTCGACGTGTTGTGCAATGAGATCCGCGGCCTGGGCATGAACATCGTGATGGAAAAGGGCAAGCTGATGTAGTGCTCCGGCACACTTTGGGTCTGCGGGTCCACCCAGCCCTGTGGCACAGGCGTCCCGCCTGTGATTTCACCGGCGCTGGCGCCGGTGCCACAGAGACGTCCGTGCCGCGAAGTTCATGATTAGGAGACGTCCCATGACGAGTGATATCGCCTTCGAAGTGGTCGCCAAGGTCGATCTCGATGATCTCAAGGGCTTCTACGATGCCCAGGGCTCGTTGATGCCGCAGTCGGTCGACAAGCTGTCGACCATGGTCGACAACTCGGTCTGTTTCGTCACCGCACGCGAGCGGGACGGTCGCTTGATCGGCATTGCCCGGGGCGTGGCCGACGGCGTTCGCGGGTATCTGACGGAGTGCAAGCTGGACCCCGCCCGGCAGGGCCCAGGGGCCGTGACGCATATCGACGGCAGGATCGAGCACGACCAGTACGGCATCGCCCAGGAGATGGCCACGCGCGTGATTCAGGCGCTCGCGAAGATGGGCTGCGAGCGCATCGACGCGGCCGCCTACGGCACCGAGGTCGATTTCTGCGAGGAACTGGGTTTCAAGCGAGCGGCCGGCATTGTGCCGATGTCGCTGAACGTCAACGAACACGACGAGTATCGCGCGTCGGCGGGCGCGAAGGGGCAGTAACCCCGAGCCGCCAGACGAGCGAATCCGAAAAAAGGTCCGAAGCCGAGCAACCGCCGCCGGTTTCGACGAACCAGCACCACCAGACAAGGGTGACTATCCATGGCTGAGAGCATTTACGATCGCATCAACGACTACGGTTCGGTGAGGATCTCGTTGGCCGCTCCGAACGACATTCGCTCGTGGTCGTACGGCGAGATTCGCAAGCCCGAAACGATCAACTACCGTACCTACCGCGCCGAAAAGGACGGCCTTTTCTGCGAACGCATCTTCGGCCCCGAACGGGACTGGGAGTGCTTCTGCGGCAAGTACAAGGGCACCAAGCACAAAGGGATGATCTGCGATCGTTGCGGCGTCAAGGTCACGCACAGTCGCGTGCGACGCAAACGCATGGGTCACATCAATCTCGCCGCGCCGATTGTGCATATCTGGTTCTTCAAGGCGATGCCCTCGCGACTCGGCGCCTTGCTGGCCATGCGCACGGCCGACCTCGAGAAGGTTGTCTACTTCCAGGACTACGTCGTCGTCAATCCAGGCGACTCGCCTCTCAAAGAGAAGCAGATTCTCTCCGAGGAGGAGTACCGCTCCGCGCTCGACAAGTATGGCGACTCGTTCGAGGCGATGATCGGGGCCGAAGCCATCAAGCATCTGCTTCAATCATTGGACTTGGTCGCGCTCGCCAAGGAGCTGCGCGATGCCATCTCCAAGACCAACAGCAAGCAGAAGATTAAGGACCTTTCAAAACGCCTCAAGATCGCCGAGAGCCTGCGGCACAGCGTCAACGACCCGACTTGGATGGTCTTCGACGTGATCCCGGTCATCCCCCCCGATCTACGTCCGCTCGTGTTGCTCGAGAGCGGCAACTTCGCCACGAGCGACCTGAACGATCTCTACCGCCGCGTCATCAACCGCAACAACCGGCTCAAGAAGCTCATCGACCTCAACGCGCCCGAAGTCATCATCCGAAATGAAAAGCGGATGCTCCAGCAGGCGGTCGACGCCCTATTCGACAATGGCCGTTGTCGCCGGCCGGTCCTCGGCTCTTCCAACCGTCCGCTCAAGTCGATGACGGACATGATCCAGGGCAAGCAGGGGCGCTTTCGCGCAACACTGCACGCGAGAAGTCGTGCTTCAAC
>CAYYPB010000120.1:0-7430 GCA_964473405.1 uncultured Planctomycetaceae bacterium | reverse complement strand
GTTCCGGATTCTCTGAGAATGATGTCGACGGATGTGCGATGGGCGAAGGCGTCCTTATAGACGCGCTTTGTCGTCAACGCATCATAGACGTCCGCCAGCGCCAGAATCCGAGCGGCCAGCGGAATGGCCTCGCCCTCGATCCCTTGCGGATACCCGGTCCCGTCGACCCATTCGTGGTGACCGTAGGCGATCTGCTCGGCCATCTTCAGGAAGCCCGAGTCAGGCACGCGTGCCAGCAGCGCGCGAATCGTCTCGGCCCCCGCGATCGGATGCGTTTTCATGACTGTCATCTCGGCGTCGGTCAGCTTGCCCGGCTTGAGCAGGATGGCGTCCGGGATGGCGACCTTGCCGATGTCGTGCAGCGGTGCGGCGCGTTCGAGGTTTCGGATGAAACCGTGGTTGATCTGGCTGGCGTAGGCCGGGTTCTTGCGAAGCTCCTCGGCGAGCATGATGCAGTACTTTGTCACGCGGTCGACGTGCTTGCCGGTGTCGCTGTCTCGGTGTTCGGCCAGTTTCGCTAGCGCGACAACGATAGAGTCGCGCGCGCGGTCGCGGGCTTCACGCGTACGCACGTTCTGGATCGCCGAGGCCGCGTAGTTGGTGAGGAGATTCACATAGCTCAACTCGGAATCGTCGAAGGGGCGTTCGGCCATGCGATCCGTGAGGTTCAATACGCCGACGGTCATTTCCGAAGCGCACATCGGCGTCGCCAACATGGGCAGACCACGAAACACACGACGCTCACTGCTGTCGAAGAGTGTCTCGACCTGCTGCTGGTCGCGAATGACCACGGCCCGGCCTGTCTGGAACACACGCCCCGCGATCGACTCGCCGGTTTCGAGCGACACGTTCCGGATGACGTGTTCCTCGATCCCCTCCGATGCTGCGATGGTCAACCGCTCGGCGTTCGAATCAGGCAGCATGATGGAGACGCGACGACACGATGTCAGTGCCGCAGTGGCCTGGACGGTGACCTGGAGGATTGCGTTCAGATCTTCCAGACGCGCGAGTGCCGAGCTGAAATCGAGAAGCAGGTTCAGGGCCCGCGCCTGCTCGCCTAATCGGGAGCGTCCCCGCTGAAGATCCACGCGTGACTTTCGCAATCGCGAGAGCGACCGCAGGCTGACCGCCAGTTCGTCGGCCAGGCGCGGAATCGCGATGCAGGAATCGACGCTCGACTGCTTCATCGTTTCCCAGTCGAGCGTGCCGTCATCGTCGTACACGGCGATGACGAGGACATCCTCGCTCTCCGGGTTGGACCGCATGTCCTCGGCGATCGAGATCGCCCCGCCATCGTTGTGGGTCGAATCGACGATGACGAGGTCCGGCAGATCCATCTGTCCACGCGGCCCCGTCTCCGTCAGGGTCTCGGGCTCGACCACACACCACCCTTCGTCGAGAAGGATCGCTTCGCAAGTCCTTCGCACGGCACCGCCCGGCGGCAGAACCAGCGCGGCCGTCGGCGCACCGGGCATCGCGACCGGTACCGATTGTTCAACGCTCGTCCCTGCTGCACACATGCTCTTACGCCAACCGACAAGAATAGGACACGCTCAGTGGTATTCTTCCCCGTTCATCGAACCAGTACCGGGATCGGTTGAGATCAGACGCCGTTCTTCGCCCCCGCATTGGCGGTAGCGAGGCTCCCGGGACCAAACCCCTGTTGTTTTCGGCCGTACTTAGTCCGGGAAATGGACCTAGCCCTGTAAGCAGTAGCGGACGGGGCGATGTGGCTTATTGCGTGGTTTCCCCTGCTGGCTTGCACCGAGGGGCCGCCTCTCCGCCGTCGACCTCCATCAGTCCGGGCGCTTCTTGAGTCCGTCAAAGACGTAGCCCGCGAGCATCTCCCCAACCTCTTGCGGTGAGAGCCGCCCGGCAGGGTGATACCAACTGAACACATAGTTGAGCGTGGACAAGATGAACATGCCGGCGCTGGATGCGTTGACAGCCGTGATGGAACCGTCCCGCATCGCCTCTTCGACCAGCGAGCGAAAGAGCCGCTCGTAGTCGTCTCTGCGACGCGTAGCCTCGCGGAGACGCTCCTTGGACAGATGTCGCCATTCCATCATATAGACGGCGGCAGCGTCCAGGTCGGAGGTGACCACTGCAACGTGCGACACCGCAGCCAAGCGGAGCCGATCCATTACGGGTGCTTCCGATTGCAGGACGGGTTCGAGTGCTTCGAAGAATCGATAGGCCGCGACATCCACGATCTCCCAGAGAAGATCGTCCTTGCAACGGACATGGGCGTACAGGCTGCCGCCTTGCATGCCGACGGCTTCGGCAATGTCGCGGACGGACGTGGCGTGGAATCCGTGTAGACGAAAAAGGCGGCTGGCCGCTTCGATGATCTGAGACCGCATGGAAGACTGCGAATCGGCCATTGCTAGATCGCAGAGTCCCTACGCCGGAACCATCACCGACGGCTCGAACTCCACGACGTTGTTGAGCTCGCCGAACGGGTTGGTCTGGACGTAGTGGTTCTCGGGATCGTTCCGCCAATGCCCATCGATGACATAGCGATACATGTAGCGACCCGGTTCCAGCGGCACCTTGATCTGGAACGTATCCTTGTCCACGTGCTGCATCGGCGTGCGACTCGGGTTCCAATCGTTGAAGTCGCCGGCCACCTGCACGCGAGTCGCGCCTTCGGCATGGACCCGGAAGATCACCCCATCGCCCACGGCATGAGGACCGTAGATCTGCTCGATTTTCTGGGCCGTCTGCGCCGGCGTCGGGTCGGGCATCGGCGCGGCGGGCTCGCTCGCCGCGACCGAGGCAGTGGGCTCCGTCGTCGCTGCCGGTGGGGGAGATTCCTGTTGTGCCGTACGGCCGCGACCGATCAGCGTCTGCGTCGTTGCCAGCAGCTTGTCCGCATCAGCCGCCAAGGCGTCCGCCCGTTCGATGAGCGTCTTGTCTTCGGGCGTTCTGCCGACGACGGGATCGGCTGCCCGGACCACGACGGGCGTCGGTGCGAGGGATGGCGACGCGGTCGGTATCGGTGTCGCGATCAGTTCGCGGGCGAACGCCACGAAATCGCGGCAGCCGACGCTCGAAGGATCGTATTCCGTGATGGGCTGACCCAGGCTGGCACTCTCCTTGAGCTTCGTATTGAAGTTGATGAATGCGGTGAACATCGCATCGCCGTGACGCTTGCGCATCTCCGCGAGAATCTCCCGGCCGAGCTTCGTTCGGACGTCGTAGTGATTGGCGATGATGCGAAGCGGGAGCGTCTTGTCCCAGGCGTCCCTCATGCCGCGAATCGTGTCCAGTTGCTTGGACAACCCATGCAGCGAGAAGTAGCCCGTATCGACCGGAACGATCACCTCGTCGGCCGCGAACATCGCACTCTCGGTGAGGAACCCAATCGTCGGTGGCGTGTCGATGAGGACAAAGTCGTATCGTTGTTCGACGCTGCGCAGTGCCTTCAACAGACGCTGCTCGCGGTCCTGAACGTTGGCCAAGCCGCGCTCGAGCTTCGACAACTCCACGCGCGAGGGGATCAGATCGAAGTTGCTGGATATCTGCCAGATGACACGGCCTAGATCGAGAGCCTCGCTGCCGGGCTCGGCCTCCAGGACGTGAGCGATGCTGACTTCAATTTGCTCTTCTGGAACCGCCAGGCCCAGAGCACAATGGCCCTGTGGATCCAGATCGATCGCCAGCGTCCTGCGGCCTTCGCGCGCGAGGCAGGCGGCCAGGTTGATCGTGACCGTGGTCTTGCCGCAGCCGCCCTTCTGGTTGGCGATAGCGATGATCCTCATTTGAGCGGTCCTTCTAGCTGAGGTGAAAACGGCAATAATTGCCCGATAGCCTTCGTGAGTATGGACTCCGGGTATGCCCACTGAGTCCATCCGATAACCCATTATTCGACTTGCCAGTCCTGTCAGCTTGAGTTTTTATGGGACGAATCCCGGCTGGCAGCACTGCCGGCACCGACCTGAGGGGCTCTGGGGCGGCATTCGGCGTCTCCGTGGTCGGCAGGGCGTCTGAATCTCTTCGCCCGTGTCGGCCTGTTCGACCATAACATGTGGTCCACTATGAGGTTAGGGCAGTTTTCCGCGAGTGCGTGTCCCGTGGACTTCAGCGATCAGAGCGGTTGGTTGCTTGATGGAGCGACTTCACACGGATAACATACCTCCTCCCTGATGAGGCGGCGAGACCCGCCGGCCGGGCTTCGTCCATTTCATTCGGCCAGCCGTCGCGCCGGTGCAGGACAGCCCGCCACACCTGGAAGAAACCGCATGTGGCATCGCCTCTGTGAGCTGCTCGAAAGCCCCCAGGATTCGCACATCCTCGTCGTCGGCGACTTCATGATAGACAGGTATCTCTACGGAGATGCCGAGCGGATTAGCCCGGAGGCTCCCGTGCCCGTCCTGCGGGTCGTTCGGGAGGAGGACGCCCTCGGTGGGGCAGGCTCTGTTGCGGCCGACATTGCCGCCTTGGGGGCCGTCCCGCACTGCGTCGGCGTCGTCGGACGAGGCGAAGATGCCGACCGCCTGGCCGCGATGCTCTCACGAGCCGGCGCGGAAGCTGGGTCGTTGATCGCGGACGACGCGCGGCGGACCACGTTGAAGACACGTCTCATCGGTCTGGCCCAGCACCGGCATCGTCAGCAGCTTATCCGCGTGGACGACGAAACCACCGACCCGCTCGATGAAGCTACGGCCGATCGTCTCCTGGCCGAAATCGAACGGCTCCTGGTGACATGCGGCGTGGTCTGCCTCGAAGACTACAACAAGGGCGTCATCACGCCGTACCTTGTGCGCAGCGTCTGCCGAGCCGCACGCGAACGCGGTGTGCCCGTCTTGATCGACCCGGCCAACATCACCGACTACCAGCGATACGCCGGTGGCACGCTGATGACGCCGAACCGTACTGAAACAGAGCGTGTCACGGGCCTGGGTCTGTGCGATGTCGACGCCGTCGCCAAGTACAAGGCGGAGATTCTCGCCGCCTGCCACACCGAATACGTCTGCGTCACGCTGGATGCCGACGGGGCCGCCCTCATCGGCCCCGGTGGCCGCTTCGAACACGTCCCCACGAAGAAGCGAGACGTCTACGACGTGACGGGGGCCGGCGACGAAGTACTCGCCGCCCTGGCCGTCACGATTGCCGCGGGCGGTGACTATCGAGAGGCCGTCCACGTTGCCAACGTTGCCGGCGGGCTCGAGGTCGAGAAGTTCGGCTGTGTGCCCATCACGCGGGGCGAGGTGCTGGGCGAGATCCTCATCGAACACCACCGCACCGCCGGCAAGGTGCGATCGTTGGAGCAGCTCGTGCCGGAACTGACGCGGCGGCGCGGGCACGGCGAGAAGGTCGTCTTTACGAACGGCTGTTTCGATCTCGTTCACGCAGGCCACGCCGCGACGTTCGCCTTCTGCAAGCAGCACGGGGACATTCTTGTCGTCGGTCTCAATTCCGACGATTCCGTCAGGAGCCTTGGCAAGGACGTCGGACGACCGATCATCGGCGAGGCGGATCGCGCCGCACTGCTGGCTGCGATGAGCGACATCGACTACGTCGTGATGTTCGACGAGCCAACGCCGCAGAGTCTGATCGAGGCCATTGGCCCCGACGTCCTCGTCAAGGGCCAGGACTGGGCCGGCAAGACCGTCGTCGGCCAGGACGTCGTCGAGGCGGCGGGGGGGGAGGTGCTCCTCGTCCCCCTCGTCGAGGGCCTCAGCACGACGCGGATCATCGAACGCATTCGCCGCACATGAGCAACCGTGGGCACGAACGTCACCATGCAAACGCTGTCATCACTCTCGATCTTCTTCCCATGCTACAACGAGGAGGGCAACATCGAACGCGTCACGCGGGCGGCACTCGACGTCGCGCCTCAATTCGCCGATCGCTTCGAGATCATCCTTGTGGACGACGGCAGCAGTGACCGGACGGGCGAGATCGCGGACTCACTTGCCGCGGAGATTCCGCAAGTCCGGGCCGTTCACAACAGGCCCAACCTCGGCTACGGCGGGGCGGTCGCACGCGGCCTGAACGAATCGCAGATGGAATGGGTTTTCTTCACCGACGGTGACGGACAGTTCGACATTCGAGAATTGCCCAGGCTGGTCGAACTGCTCGACCGCTGCGACCTGGCCGTGGGCTATCGGTTGAATCGTGCCGACAACGCGATTCGGCGTCTCAATGCCTTCTGCTGGGGCGTCCTCATCCGCGCACTGTTCGGTCTCAAGGTCCGCGACATCGACTGCGCGTTCAAGCTTCTGCCTAAGTCACTGATCGGGGCGATCGAGCTTCACAGCGATGGTGCCATGATCAGTGCGGAGCTGCTCGCCAAGGCCAGGTATCGCGGACTTCGCATCGCCGAGGTGGGCGTCAGTCACCACCCGCGTACGGCGGGGGAGCAGACGGGCGCAAACCTCAAGGTCATTCTCAAGGCGTTCCGCGAGTTGTTCAGACTCCGCCGCCACATCCGCAGCGAGGGCCTCCCCAAAGGCCGCCGATGATATCGGCCTCCCCCACTAAGCCGCCGATGGCATCGGCGGTTCCAATGTCGGCGGCATCGGCCGTCCGCTACCCGTCGAGAAACCCCCGAGCCCACTGCTCGACGATCGCCGCGCGCCAAAGATGATTCGCCACCGCATCATCGCCGGCGTCAAAGCGAGAGATCAACCGCAAGATCCCCTTCGGCTCGAAGCATCCGCGATCCAGGAAACTCTGCGACGTCACCGCCTCGCGCCACCAGTCGTTCAGCCCGCCGCGCATCCATTGGACCGTTGGGGCGGCAAAGCCGATCTTGTCGGTGCGAGCCAGCACCCCCGCGGGCACGACACCGTGCATTGCCTCGCGCAAGACGCACTTCAATCGGCCGTCGCGAATCTTCCGCGAGATAGGCACACGCATGCCGAAGTCGACCAATCGCCGATCCAATAGCGGCACGCGAGCTTCGATAGAGAACGCCATGCTGTTGCGATCCTCGAATCGCAGCAGCGAGGGCAGACTGTCGCTCGTCAGCACCGACCAGAGCCGCCGCGTCAGCGCAGATCCGTCGTGCATCGCCTGCAACGGTTCGGGCGGCGTCAGATTCAGTGCCTCGCACATCTCCGGTGCCGGCTCGGGAAAGAACAGGTCGCCCGACAACCAAGGCCGTCGCTTCACGAAGTCGCGAAGCCGCAAGTGCTGGCGCGACCGTGCCGGCAGCAGGGCCGCCGCGACGTGGCCTAGCAAGCCGCCGGTCTTGAAATGTGTCCTCCGCGCGGCACGGTATTCGCAATGGAACCTCCAGGCGCGACCGTGGCGAAACAGATGAGCCAGGTAGGCCGGAATGAACCCCTCATAGCCGCAGAACAGCTCGTCGCCGCCTTGACCGTCGAGCAGCACCGTGACGCCGGCCTCCTTGGCGGCTCGCATCACTTCCCATTGCATGTAGATCGACGGCGAACCGAACGGCTGTTCCTGATGCCACA
>CAYYPB010000119.1:0-7488 GCA_964473405.1 uncultured Planctomycetaceae bacterium | reverse complement strand
GTTTCAGGCGCTGTGTCGCTTGTGTGCATCTCTTGTGAGCCGCGTTGTTGTTTGTGGTGCGTGCCCGCCATGTCCTGGAGTACGTCGCGATCGAAGATCGGCCAGCCCAGCCGCTCGTGCAGGACGGTTGCCAACTCGAAGCCGGGCAGGCCGACGGCCCGGGAGATCGCGACGAAGAACTCGACCTCCCGGCCCGTGTCGGCTGGGCCTTCAACGCACTGGGCTCGGGCAATCTCCCAGTTGCGCATCTGCTTTTCGATCAGACGCTCGACATGTGAACTCGACAGATTCTTCCGTTGCCCCGGCATGGCGGTCTCCTTGTGGAGAGCTGCGCCCGGGCCCCTGTCGCGTCGAGAGGGCCTTCAGCTTTCGGCGCCAACCTTGGGCGGCGCTGCGGCTGCGAGCGCGTTGAGTTGCTCCCAGAATCGTGTGACGTCCTGTTGGCCTTGTTCGAGCAACCGCTTGGCTGCCGCGGGATCGCTCTTGATCAACATCGTGAATCGCGTCTCGGCATTGGCGAAGTCCTCGAAGGAGATCTTGGGCTTCTTCGAATCGATCTGGAGCGGGTTCTTGCCCTGCTCTGCCCGATCCGGATTGTACCGGAAGAGCGGGAAGTGGCCGCTGTCGACGACGCGCTTCATGGCATCGAGGCTGTCCCTCAGGTCGATACCGTGTGCAATGCAGGGGCTGTAGGCGATGATGAGCGACGGTCCCTCGAACTGCTCGGCCTCGGTGAAGGCCTTGACGGTCTGCATGTCGCTGGAACCCATCGAGACCTGAGCGATGTACGAGTTTCCGTAGGTCATCGCCAGCATGGCGAGGTTCTTCTTGGCCTGCGGCTTGCCGCCGGCGGCGAACTTCGCTACGGCCGCGCGAGGCGTCGCCTTGGAGCATTGTCCGCCCGTGTTGGAATAGACTTCCGTATCCAGCACGAGGATGTTGACGTTTCGGCCGGAGGCGAGGACATGGTCCAAGCCGCCATAGCCGATGTCATAGGCCCAGCCATCGCCGCCGATGATCCAGACGCTCTTCTTGGCCAGTGCGTCGGCCACGCCATACAGCCGCTTGGCCTCGGGCGAACCGATCTCGAGGAGACGTTTCTTGAGCCCGCTGACGCGATCCATCTGGTCGTGGATCGCCGCCTCGTCCGACTGGTCGGCCTTCAGAATGGCGTCGGCGATATTCACGCCGATCGTATCCCGCAGTTGACCGACCATCTCTTGGGCATACTCCGCCTGCTTGTCCAACGTGAGGCGGAAGCCGAATCCGAACTCGGCGTTGTCCTCGAAGAGCGAGTTGGACCAGGCCGGTCCGCGACCTTCGTCATTGACGACCCAGGGGGCCGTCGGAAGATTACCGCCGTAGATCGACGAGCAGCCGGTCGCGTTGGCGATGACCATTCGATCGCCGTAGAGCTGCGTCACGAGCTTGATGTATGGCGTCTCGCCACAGCCGGCGCAAGCACCGGAGAACTCGAACAGCGGCTGGAGGTACTGCGAGCCCTTGACCGTGCCCGCCTTGACCAGGCTGCGGTCTATCTCGGGGATCTTCAGGAAGAAGTCGTAGTTCTCGCCTTCGGGCTCTCGCAAGGGAACCTGATCGACCATGTTGATGGCCTTGTGATCGGGGTCGGTCTTGCTCACGGCGGGGCAGGCCGCGACGCAGAGGTTGCAGCCCGTACAGTCCTCGGGCGCGACCTGGATCGTCATGTTCATGCCCGCGTATTCTTTGCCCTTGGCTTCGATCGACTTGTAGGTCGCGGGGGCACCCTCGAGAACGGCCGGGTCGAACGCCTTCATGCGGATCGCGGCGTGCGGGCAGACGAAGGCGCATTTGCCGCATTGGATGCACAACGGCTCGTCCCATTGCGGGATCTCCATGGCGATGTTGCGCTTTTCCCATCGGGCCGAATCGGTCGGGAAGGTCCCGTCGCACGGCATCACGCTGACCGGTAGCGTGTCACCTCGCCCGGCGATGATCTCGCCCAGAACGCCTCGGACGAAGTCCGGCGCGTCTTCGGAGACGGGCGGGTACAGTTGTATCGTGCCGTCCGCCTCTGCCGGAAGGTCGATGCGGTGTAGATTGGCCAGGGCCTGGTCGACGGCCGCCCAGTTCTTTTGGACGACTTCTTCGCCCTTGCGTCCGTAGGTCTTCTTGATGGCGTCCTTGATCGCCTGGATCGCCTCGTCCTTGGGCAGCGCCCCGGAGATGGCGAAGAAGCACGTCTGCATGATCGTGTTGATACGGCCGCCCATGCCGGCCTCTCTGGCGACGTGGTAGCCGTCGATGACATAGAGCTTGATCTGCTTGGCGATGATCTGCTCTTGGACGGCACGCGGGATCATGTCCCAGGTGTTGTCCTTGCCGTAGGGGCTGTTGAGCAGGAACGTCGCTCCGTCGACGGCGTTGGCGAGCATGTCGTATCGCTCGAGGAAGACGAACGAGTGGCAGCCGATGAAGTTGGCCATGCTAACTTGATAGGTGGATTGGATCGGCTGGGGACCGAACCGCAAGTGTGAAACGGTGACCGAGCCGGCCTTCTTCGAGTCATAGACGAAGTAGCCCTGGGCGTAGTTGTCCGTGCCTTCGCCGATGATCTTGATGGAGTTCTTGTTGGCGCCGACCGTGCCGTCCGACCCGAGGCCGTAGAACAGGGCTCGCACGACGTTGTCCTTCTCGATGTCGAACGCCGCGTCGACGTCGAGGCTCGTGTGCGTCACGTCGTCGGTGATGCCCACGGTGAAGTGGTTCTTCGGCTGGTCCTTGGCCAGTTCGTCCGCGACGGCCTTGACCATCGCCGGCGTGAACTCCTTGGAGGACAGGCCGTATCGACCGCCGATGACGCGTGGCAAGGCATCGGTCGGCAGCTTGCCGGCCGAGTACGCCTCGATCAGGGCCGTCTGAATGTCCTTGTAGAGCGGCTCGCCATCACCGCCGGGCTCCTTCGTCCGGTCCAGGACGGCAATCGACTTGACCGTCGCCGGCAGCGCCGAGAGGAAATGCTGGGCGGAGAAAGGTCGATAGAGTCGCACCTTGAGGAGCCCGATCTTCTCGCCGCCGGCGTTGAGGTGGTTGAGGGTCTCTTCGGCCGCCTCGGCGCCGGAGCCCATCATGATGATGACGCGATCCGCGTCCGGCGCGCCGACGTAGTCGAAGAGTTTGTACTGTCGCCCGACGATGCCGGCGAACTTGTCCATGGCTTTCTGGACGAGATCGGGACACGCGTCGTAGAACGGGTTGCAGGCCTCGCGCGCCTGGAAGAAGACGTCGGGGTTCTGGGCCGAGCCGCGGAGGATCGGCGCCTCGGACGTGAGTGCCCGCTCGCGACAAGTCGCGATCAGGTCGTCGTCCATCATCGCCCGCATGTCGTCGTCGGTGAGTTCTTCGATCTTCATGACTTCGTGAGACGTGCGGAATCCATCGAAGAAATGAACGAAGGGGATACGCGATTCGAGCGTGGCGGCGTTGGCGATCAACGCGAAGTCCATGACCTCCTGCACCGAATTGGAGCAGAGCAGGCCCCAGCCCGTGCTTCGGGCCGACATGACGTCGCTGTGATCGCCGAAAATAGACAAGGCATGGGTTGCCAACGTCCTGGCCGAAACATGAAAGACCGTGGGCGTCAGCTCGCCGGCGATCTTGTACATGTTGGGGATCATCAGCAGCAGGCCTTGCGAGGCCGTGAACGTGGTGGTCAACGCGCCGGTCTGGAGGGCGCCGTGAACCGCACCGGCCGCGCCGCCTTCGCTCTGCATCTCGACGACGTGGGGGACGGTCCCCCAGATGTTCCGCCGACCCTCAGAGGACCACTGATCGGCCCACTCTCCCATACCCGAGGACGGTGTGATCGGGTAGATCGCGATGACTTCGGCAAGGCTATGTGCGACGTGGGCCGCAGCCTGGGTACCATCGATGGTGACCATCCGGCGTTTACTCATAGGTGCGTTTCTCCTGAGCTGCGTGGGCGGCAGCTTTGTATCGCGGCAATCTCATCCTGACGCTGAACGGGTCGAGAGGGAGTTGCCGAGGCGGCCATCGGAGGCCGCATTCACGGGCGAGGATGTGCGCGTTTCCGACGGGCAGCATCTGGAAACTAGGCTCCCGATTTGCATCGGTCCGATTACCGGGGGCGTTGACATCTTCTCGCACAATCGGTACCCGCTCCGGGGCAGCCGGGGCGAGCATAAGAGGCGTGCGAATCGAAGACAGGTGTGGCACGGGCGTGTCGTCGGTGGGCGCACCGGCGAGACGTTGGTGCCACACAGCGTCCAGAATCGCACCCATTCCCCCATCATCGCCAAAACGGCGGCGTTGTCAAGCGATCGCCGAATCCGAGCCCCCAGATCGAGCGAGTGGGCCATCGATCACACGGCCTGCCCACGAGAACGTCGCACCCGCGATTGGGGTTCGGATAGCCAAGCCGACACACTCGCCCGGACGAGACCTACGCGGGCACCGCCATCTTGAGGCGTTGGCACAGATCGCGAAGAAGGTGTTCCTCCTCCTTCAATTCCGCACGGAAGGACCGCGTGTCGGTGTGGCGGATCTCCGTGTGCAACTCCATCAACTCTCGTTCGAGGATTCGCAGGAGCAGATCGTGTTCCAGACCGTTGAGTTGGATCGTCATAGCGCACCTCCACTCAATTGTACCCTACAAGGCGGGGCCATGACGGGTTTTGCGTGCCTGAATCGTGGTGAACACGGGGCTCGCAGGAGGGGCTTCGGCAGCGACCGGCCGCGCGTGGGACGCTACCTCTTGGACGTGAGCCAGGCGGCGAGCTCGGTCATGCCGGTGCCGCACCTGGCTGAGGTCTCGAACACGCGTGCCTCGGGATTGAGGCGGCCGATGTCCCGCCGGACGGCCGCCATGTCGAAATCCGTGTGGGGCAGCAGGTCGCACTTGCTGACGACGACGGCCTGCATCGCTTTGAACAGAAGCGGATACTTCGACGGCTTGTCATCTCCCTCGGCGACGGCGTGGTCGTTCCGCTCGAAGACGTTCTTGAGAATACTGATCTGCTATGCGTCGCCGCCGTTCGGTGCGGGCAGGTTCGTTGGCTCTGAGGTTAGGAACCGCGTCAGAATAACGCGGATGGTCGATACGCCAAACGGCAAGCCAGTAAGAACGCCACTGGGCACAATCTGCCATGTGATTGTTGCGCGATCCCTTATCGCCCCGCTGGCGAGTTTCAACACGCGACGAGTGGAGCGGTCTGGCCCAGCCAGGCCGTGGCTGAGTGCCCCGCCCCTTTCAGTGTCGGACGGAATCCCACCCACTCAGCCCCCGGCTCTGCCGGGGGGAGTTCGCCTGGGCTGCCCCCCCGGCATCGCCCGGGGGCTGAGGAGAAAGGCCAGTCACCGTGAGAGACGAGTGGGTTACTCGTCCAGGAAGGTGACGGTGTGATCTCGCTGAATCGGGCCTCGAGAGAGCAGAAGGCGGATGGCGTTCGCGGGGTGGGCGGGCTACAATCATCCGAGTCCGATCTCCGTGATCGTGCCGGGGGCGAATCGGTTTCGACCGGGCAAGTTGACGGAAAGGTGGCGTGCCGAGGTTGTCAGGAGGCCTCGTAAAACACCTGGCGAAACTTTTACATGCCAACACGCAGTTGCGCATGGCGGCCTAAGTAGCCGCCCGTCAAACCGCCAACGCCTGCTAGGCGGGGCGACGGTATGAAGCAGGCTGGCTGGATCGTGATGTCTGACCGCGAGCCGGCGAGAAAACAGTCGGGCTGGACCTTCCCGAAGCCTGTCGATGGGCGTCGGGCGGGTCGAGACTTAAACTATCGACTACGCACGTAGAGGCCTTTCTTGAAGTGCTTCGGGACGCGGGTTCGATTCCCGCCGCCTCCAGTCAGGCAGACAGACGTAGACAACTTCGAGACAAAACAAAACGCCAGCGACCGCTACGAACGGCCCTGGCGTTTTGTCTGCTCCAAGGCGAGATGCCAGAAGATCCCGTAAGTCGAAACGCAGTAAAACGGGGAATACAACGAGCAGTACGACGGACGCGCTGCCTCTGAATGAACCTGATCTAGCTGTCATCGCCAAAGCATGGCCCACGCTGTCGGAGGTCGTGCGCCGCAGCATCCTGGCGATGGTTGAGGCGTCAGGGGGTGAGTTGTGAGTCGTTTCGTCACGCTGCGCTCGTCAGAGGCGATCCTGTGGCGATCTGGGTAGGCTCCAGCATCGGGTGGCGTGGGCGTTCGCGGCGGAGTATCGACGAATCATCGTGCCTATCCTGATCCTCGCAGCCTCCACCGTCCGGCGATATGATGCCTCCTCATGCCACCCGACCCCACGAATCGCGACCTGGCGCAGACGATCCAGCTTCTGCATCGCGCCAAGGACGGCGACGAGCGTGCCCTGAGCGATCTGTACGCCCGCTTCGGAGAAAGACTGCACACGGTCGTTCGGTTCCGGCTCGGACCCCGCTTGAGATCGAAGATGGAATCGTGCGATGTGGTCCAGGATGCGCTCCTGGCGAGCCTGAAGCATATTCGGAACGCGGAGTTCACGTCCAGCGGGGCGCTCTTCCATTGGCTCGCCAAGCTGGTGGAGAATCGCATCCGTGACCACGCGGACCATTTCGCCGCGCAGAAGCGCGACGCTGCACGAGAGACGCCGCTTGAGGTTCAGCGCCCTTCAGCAGATTCTGTCTTTGGCCCCATCGCCGAGGTGGCGACCTTCGGAACGCCGTCCCAGGCAGCCGTTCGAGCTGAGGATGAAGCACGGCTGGGAGAAGCAATCGACGGCCTTCAGGCGGACCAGAAGGAGGCCCTGATTCTGGTCAGGTACGAGGGCCTCTCCCTCGCCGAGGCAGGGGAGAAGATGGAGCGTAGCCCGGACGCCGTCCGCATGCTGGTTGCGCGCGCCATTGTGCAACTCGGCAAGGAGATGGGTAGCGGCCCATCCTAGAGTGGAGACGATGCCATGGACGAGGCCAGCCAGGCTCGACTCGATGCCCTTCTGGAGGAGGCCGTTGCCGAGCAGCTAGCGGGCAACACACCCGACATCGAGGCAGTCGCCAGCGCCCATCCCGGACTCGCCGACCAAATCCGTGAACGATGGGAAGTTCTCTCCAACCTGCGAGACCCTCTCGGGCCGATCATGCAACTCGATCCAGAGGCGTCTTCCTTTGCGCCGGGGACATCGGTTGGTGACTTTGAGATCAAGTCCGAGATCGGCCGCGGTGGCATGGGCATCGTCTACGAGGCCGAGCAGCGAGACCCTCGCCGTCCCGTCGCCCTGAAGGTCATTCGCGGCGGGCCGTTCGTGGACGAGCACGCCATCAGGCTGTTCCAGCGAGAGATCCAGGCCCTCGCCCGCTTGAAGCACCCCGGCATCGCCGCCATTTACGGGGCCGGGTGCACGGAAGCCGGACAGCATTTCTTCGCCATGGAACTCGTGAGGGGCTCCCCACTCATTGAACACTGCTTGGAACTCGGGTTGCCTGATCGCTTAGCGCTGTTCCAAAGGCTATGTGACGCC
>CAYYPB010000118.1:0-7505 GCA_964473405.1 uncultured Planctomycetaceae bacterium | reverse complement strand
GCCGAGGGTATCGCGGAGGTGGTGGTGGTGTGTGTCGAGTCGGTGCTTGCAGACAGGGCGGGTTCGCCGGCGCTGCCTCGCGGCGGTCGGCTCGTGTCCGTGCGCCGCGAGCGGAGCCTGCGGACGCGCCGCGCGATCACCTTGGATGCGACCGGCGTCTATTGCACGCCCTCCGCCGGACCGGCGGGCAGCATTCTGGCGTCCCATCGTCGCGAACGCAGTGTGTCTTTCGGTGTGTGCCTCGTTGACGCGAAGCGCGGCTCGCGCGCCGGCGTCTTCGATACGCCCGACTGGCATGAGGTCGATGCGCGGTTGCTGACGGCTCGGCGGACGCCGGCGGGGCGATCCAGCGTCGTCGACCCGCGCAGGCGCACAGGCAAGCTCTACTGTCTCGACGCCTATCTGTGCGATTCACCCGCCGGCAAGCCGCTTGCGAAGGGGAAGATCAGCCGGGTCGAGGTGATTCGAGCGAGCCCGGGGAGCAAGGGTGACTCTGGGCAGACGGCCATCGCAGAGACGACGCTGGGCGAGGTACCGGTCGAGCAGGACGGCTCGTTCTTTCTGGAGTTGCCGGCGAAGATGCCGTTCCGCCTGCGCACTTTGGACGCCAACGGCGAGGTGCTTCGATCCATGCGGAGTTGGATGTGGGTGATGCCACGCGAAGGGCGTGGCTGCATCGGTTGCCACGAAGATCGCGAGTTGTCGCCGCCGAACCGGCAGCCGTATGCCGTGCGGCAGCCGGCGCACAAGATCGGGCCCGATGCGGATTCGACACGTCCCATCGTCCCGGCCCGCCCTAAGAAGAAGCCTCGCGGCGGCAAGGGCTATTGAGCTGTTCGCGTTGGGAGTTTCTACAAGCTCCTCGCGGTGATGCACGGAGGACACATGCTCGCGGCGTTGACCATCTGGGCTCAGTGGACCTGCCTCGTGGCGTGGGGCGGTGGTCCGCCCTCGCTACCCACGTATGTCGGTCGTTCGGTTTGCGGGGATTGCCACGGGCCGACCTCGCGGGCGCTACCGTGCAAGGTGCCGCCGAAGCCCCCGCACGCTGGCGCGTTCGACGTTCTGTCTCACCCCGAGGCGGCCGAGATTGTGGCGATCAGCGGAATCCCCGAGGCTCCGACAAGCAGTCGGGTTTGCCTTGGCTGCCATTCGACCGGGGCCGACGAGGGGCCGCGCTGGTGGGCCGAGACGTTCGACCGGGCCGCCGGCGTGCAGTGCGAAGCCTGCCACGGTGCGGGCAGTCGGCATGTCACCGCGATGACGGCACTGACGCCCAAGTCGCCCAAGCCGGCAGGATCGCGCATGCACGTTCCAACGAGAGCCGTCTGCGAGTCGTGCCACCGGCGAAAATCGTCTCACCGCCTCGTCTTGGGCGAGAAATACCGCCGGTCTCCACTCAATAAAGACTACAAGACGCCTGTCCATATGGCCGTGTCGGATGACGGGCGGCACCTCTTCGTCGTCTGCCGACACAGCGACAGCCTGATGATCGTGGATGCCGCTGCAGGAACGGTTCTCGCCGAGGTTTCCATCGGCCGCAGACCCGACAGCCTGGCCGCGAGCCCCGACGGCAAGACGATCTACGTTTCCAATCGGCTGGATGACACGCTCAGCGTGATCGACATCGCGCGGCGCGAAGTGGTCCGCACCGTTCGCGTTGGCGATGAGCCGCACGGCGTGGCCGTCGCGCCCGACGGGCGGCGCATCTTCGTCGCCAACGCGGGCGACGATTCGGTCTCGGTCGTGGACGCGGAGCGGCTCGTCGAGGTTCGTCGGCTGGCTGCCGGCCGCGGGGCGTGGTCCGTCGCGCTGACACCGAGCGGCGACGAGCTTCTCGTGACGAGCGTACGGCCGGATTTCCAGGCGTTTCGTCGGCCGCACTCGTCCGAGGTCACGGTGATCGACGTTGATGCGGCACGGGTGGCCCGTCGCCTTTCGGCCGGCGGCACCAACATGGTCAAGGGCATCGCGGTGGTCCCGGCTGGTCCGCACAAGGGCGTTGCACTCTTCGCGATGATGCGGTCGAAGGACCTCGTGCCCGCCACGCGGCTGGCGCAAGGTTGGATGATCACCAACGGTCTGGGCGTGATTCGCCCAGACGGTCGTGTGGACCAGGTACTCTTGGACCTGCCTCACGAGTTCTTTGCCGACCCCGCCGATGTGGCCGTGAGCCCCGACGGCCGCACGGCTCTTGTGACAAGCGGTGGGTCCGACCGCGTCGCCGTCGTGGATATCGACGCACTGATGCGGACCATCGACTCGATGACCACGAGAGAGAGGACGGAGGTTCTTCCGAACCACCTGGGCATGAGCGATCGTTTCATCACACGGCGCGCGGCCGTTGGCCGGAACCCGCGCGGCGTGACGTTCTCGCCGGATGGCCGATTCGCTTATGTGGCCGATGCCCTGGACGACAAGATCACCGTACTTGATGCGACGGACTTCACGATCTCGCGACGCATTGACCTCGGTGGGCCGGCGCGGATCACGGAGTTGCGCAAGGGAGAACGGCTCTTCCACAGCGCGGCCAAGGCGTTTGCCGGCCAGTTCTCGTGTCAGAGTTGTCACCCCGACGGTCACACGAGTGGGCTGACGGTGGACATCGAGGCGGACGGCATCGGCGTGCTACCCGTCGACAATCGAACGTTGCGCGGTATCTTCGACACGGACCCGTTCAAGTGGGAGGGCACGAACCCGAGTCTGTTTCGTCAGTGCGGCCCTCGGCTGGCCGTGTTCTTCACACGCTGCGAGCCGTTCTCGCCGGATGAACTCCAGGCCCTCGTCCGCTACGAATGTACAATCGAGCGGCCGCCCAATCGGTTTCGTTCGGCGGAGGGTCTCACCGCGTCACAGTACCGGGGCAAGCTCATCTTCGAGCGAGCCGTGGACAACCAAGGCAAGCCGATCGAGCCGCGCATTCGGTGCATCACATGCCACAGCGGTCCGTACCGCACGTCCCAGACGCGTTCGGATGTAGAGACGGCCATGTGGCTGGACGCCGACTTGGGCATTCCCCCCACGGACGAGAACATCGCGGACGCGGCGGAGTTTGGGAACCTCGGGCTGTTCGTGTTCGCGGACACCGGCGTCGCCAGCGAGGAGTTCGACGCCCCGCATCTGACGAACATCTACGACAGTCCTCCCTACCTGCACAACGGTGCGGCAAGAACGCTGGAGGAGATATGGACAAAGTACGGCATGCTCGGTGCCCACGGCCATGTGGCGGACTTGACGCGAAGTCAGTTCAACGACCTGATGGCCTACCTGCGGGCGCTGTAGTGATCTGGGGTGGAACCGCCGACAGGACCGGCGGTCTGATGGAAATCTACCGGGACGGAGCGCGGACATGTTGATGAGATACTTGCGGGGAGTCGCAGTCCTTCTGATGACCGTCGGGCCCGGTGCCGCTGTCGCTCAGCCGAACGCAACGGCACCCTCGGCGATGCCTTCGGTCGTCCAGCAGTGGCGCACCTTCACGACACGCGACGGACTGCCCAACAACAGCGTCCAGGCGATCCACGTTGAAGGCGATCACCTCTGGGTGGGTACGGACGCCGGGCTCGCTGTCCGGCAACAGGGCAAGTGGAGATCGTGGACACAGACCGCCAAGCGTGAGGGCGAGCCGCTGTCACCCATCGTGGCCATCGATGTCGACTCGGAAACCGGCGACGCCTGGCTTGGCACATGGGGTGGTGGTGTGCTGCGACTGACTGCCGGTCGCTTCGATCACTTCGACCAACTCAACAGCGGCTTGGCGGGCGATCTCGTCTTCGATCTGGTCGTCGCTAGGGGCAAGGTCTGGGTGGCGACGAACGGGGGGGTGAACAGCTACGACCCGGTCACACAGCAGTGGGCGTTGCACCTGGAGCGGCGAGCCGGTCCGTCGCAGGTGGCGGTTACAAGCCTCGGCGTCGATCGCGGCGGCGCGACGCTGAGCCTCGGGGCGTGGTGTGGTCGTCTTTGGCAACTGGACCTTCGCACGTTGGCACTATCGCCCGACGCGGGGCCACCGGGCGGACTGCCGATCACCGGTTCGAAGGGCTCGAAGCGACGCCGTGGGGCGGCGACGGCCCTCTATACGGGGAGCAAGACGCTGTGGTGGACGAGTCAGGATCGCCTCTATCGGCGAGGTGCCGACGGGGCTTGGGACGTTCGGATGATCGAGGCGGGCCTGCGACCGACGGATTTCGTTCAATGCATCGCAGCGCGGGATGGGGAGGAACTCTGGCTCGGCACGGATCGCGGGCTCTGCGTTCTGACCGATGCGGCGGCCCGCACATGGGTGAGCTATCGGCTGTGCGAGACGTCCGGCCGGATGGTGACGGGCGTCTATCGAGAGGGCCGCCTCCTCTGCAGCATGAATGGCGCGCCGGGGCTCGGGCACAATCGCGTCCGCTGCATCGCCGTGGCCGGCGACGACGTTTGGATCGGTACATCTCGCGGGTTGACGCGAGGATCGGGCCGCAGTTCATGGGTCGACTCGAAGACGGCCTCCATGAAGGCTCCTCCGCCAACCGTCGCCGCCGATGCAGCGGCTGATGCGCGGCCTCGTGCCGCTGGCTCATCGAAGCGATTCGTGCCCATCGGCGTTCTGATGCCGGTGAACAAGACACTCCCGGTGCCCGGAAAACAGGTCGCTTCACTCGGGCGCGTGGATCTGCGTGCGGTGCAACTAGCCGTGGAGGATGCCAACAAGCGGGGGGGCTATCGCGGCTCGATGCCGTATCAGATCGAGCGAGACATGCATGGCTACGAACGGTACGGCTGGCATTTGCTGGAAGACGAGCTGATCACGGCGAGCCAAATGGCCGGCGTCCGTGGGCTTGTGGGGTCCATCGGGCCGGGCCGGCGAATCACCACGGCTTGCCTCGTTCGTAGCGAGGTGCCGGTCGTCAATGTCGCCGCCACGCCTGCGACGGTGGACGAAGCCGTGACGCCGTGGCTTCATCGCTGCCCCAAGGACGGTCGTACGCGCATCGAGGAACTCGCGGGCTACTTGTTCTCGGAACGAGGGATCAAGCGTCCGGCCGTCTTGCGTATTCGAGATTCCGGCGGCAGTCCTCTGACCGATGCGTTCAGCCGCCTGGCGAAGGAACAGGGGGGCCCGCTTGTGTTGGAGGATGAGGTTGCTCCCGGTGGCGACGCCCCCGGTGATATTCTCAAAGCGTTGCGTGAGAAACAAGTGGATTGTGTCGTCTCGTTTTGCGGGACGGAGGAGGCCGCGTGGATCGTCCGTTCGCTCCGGGGGGCGGGCCTATCCATGCCGTTCGTCGGGGGCGGGAAGATCGTTCGGCACGATTTCGGTTCGCTCGCCGGCGGCGCGCCGGGCGCGGTGATTGCTCTGTGGGGTTGCCCGTCGGTACTCGGTTCTGATGGCAAGTCGGGGGTGGCCGCGCGCTATCGGCGCAAGTTCAAGATAAACGTTCAGATTCGATCGTTCCGCGACTACCAAGCCACATCGCACTTGCTCTGGGCGATCGATCTCGCCGGCCTCGACCGGGGGGCGATCAGAGAAACGCTGGCGTCGATACCCGATGCGAACATGGCTCGCTTGGAACGCGGCCGCTGGCGTTTCGGTCGGCCGCGGCCTTGTCCGTGACTTGCCTCATGAGCCCCGTTGACGATTGCGATCTGATTCTCGCTACGGCCCGGTCATCGCGGCCGTGAAGAGTGCGACGTCAGTGGCATCGAGCGTCTTGTCGCTGTTGATATCCGACCGGAGTACTTGCAAGGGGGCGGCAGTCGCCCCGAGGAAGGCGTCCGTGAAGGGCTGGATGTCCAGCCCGTCGACGGTCAGATCGCCGTTGATATCACCATCCCCCAAAGGCAGGCCGTCCCAGGTGTGGGCGTCGATGCTTGCGAGATCGTTGGTGACGTCGATGCCCGCTCCCAGGATGCGACCCATCGAATTGTCCAGGTAGATTCGGAACGCGCTGCTCGGATCGTCCGGGTCGGCGCTGGGATTGGGCCAGGGAGGCCCATAGCCGTTTTCCATGAAGCCCGGGATGAGGATGTTTTTTACGGCCCATATATCCAGGGCGATGGGGTCGGTGCCGGCGGCCAATTCATCCCTCCTCAAGGCGGTGGCGGATGGCGATTCGGGGCCTTCCCATGGGCTGGCACCGATCCAGATGCAATCCAGGATATTGAGGTCGGCCAACTGTGTTTCTTTGATGAACTCGCCCATCAGCCCATAGTAGATCGAGCCGTGTGAGCCCGTCCCGAGGCTGCCCGTCACGACGCCCATGTAGTTCTTCACGCTGGCCGTCGCGCCGTAGCTGGCGCGGTGCGACTTGAGGACGGGCATGTTGATGAACTTGAGGTTCTGGCGGCTGTAGGTCCCGTTGCCCGGGTTCCAGATGCCGTGCTTGAGGCTGACGTAGCTGCCGCCGGCCGTCTGGAACTTGGGGTAGGACATCCGGCCGAAGAAGGTGTTGTCATAGCCATAAACGATGTAGCCGTCCGACATGTTGCCGGCAGAGTACTCGCCGACCGATGTGCCGCGGATAGTCGTCCAGTTGTAGGTCGAGATGTTGTGTCCCCGGGCGGCAAATTCGAGGACGACATCGTGCGGTGATCGTGTGATGTCCTGAGCGTTGTTGTTGGCGCGGTCGAAATCGATCGGGACGAACTGGGCGTTCTCACAGATGACGATTTCGCCCGTGAAGCCATCGGGGTGATCGACGATCCGGCGGACGAGCCCGCGCAGCAGATCGACGTTGGTTCCCCCGCGCTCCGGCCATTGATAGTTGATCTTTAGGATGACGACATCATCCGCCGCGACGATGCCATCGGGGCCGGTTTCCATGTCCGCGACGGAGGCCGATTTGTAGAACTTCAGCCCGCCGGCCCCCATGAGCGTGATCAGGTTGTCCAAGCCGACGAACCGGTCCCCGACGGGATCCTGAGGACAGTCCGTGACGTGGTAGAGGCTCGCGCGGTATCCTGCTCGGGGTTGTCCACCGGATTGCGGGCCGTCGCCTGCAGCCGGCGACGACAGGCCCCATGCGACGAGCGCGAACATCGCCAGCAGACCGCCAGCCGAACCGAGCGTCGCGCGACGCGACTGGAACGTGCCGGATGCGCCGCGGCGCAGGGCCACGATTGCCGCAACAATGGGAGCGCCGAACGCGGAGAGCGCGGAGGCCAGCGCCGCCTGCTGACAGGGGTAAGCCAACCGGCTGGGCTTCGCGCCGGAGCGCAAGACCATCCAAAGCAGGGCAAAGAGCCCGCTGATGAGCGCGTTGGCCAGAAACCACCGGCGAAGGCGGGACGGCAGTCGGGCAGAATCCTGCGAGGAGTGGACCTGTGATATCCGGTGGTTGCAGCTGCGAACGGATCGGTGGCGCATCGTCGTCCTCCTGGTGGGGCTCGCCCGGGGGCAACCGAGTTCGGACGGGTCACCGCGCGGGGCCAGTTGGCCGTTGGGACACGGCACGCATCCACTCTAATATGACAGCGTTAGGTCGCCCACCAAAGGACGACCCGCGGGAGTCAGACCG
>CAYYPB010000117.1:0-7557 GCA_964473405.1 uncultured Planctomycetaceae bacterium | reverse complement strand
AGAACCAGCCCGAAGCCCCGCTACGGCACCAGAAACAACGGCAGTGCCATCCACCAGAGGGGGGGATTTCGCCGAAAACGGGGTTTCTGCGAGAGAGTCAGGCTTGTCCAACGCGAATAGAAGCCCTATAAACAAGTGGGCCAAGGCGTTGCGGTTGTCGTCGGCGACCAGCGAACCATCCATCCCCTCTCCTCCGCCCAGGATGTGTTTGCCGCCGGGAGGCACCCGCAGGTGCGGATGTAACGATTGCACCCTTTCGACCGATTTTTCTAACGCCTTGTCCGAGCGAGCCGATCTATGGGACAGCCGATGTCCGGGAGTTTAACCGCTCACCGATGAACGCTGCGGCGCCTGCGTGCCCTCGGGATCGAACCATGTCACGAGCCAAGGACGTACTAACGACTGGCGAAGTCGCCAAGATCTGCAGCGTGGCGCCGCGTACGGTCTCCAAGTGGTTTGACAGCGGCAAGCTCAAGGGCTACCGCATCCCCGGCAGCAAGGACCGCCGCATCCCCGTTCAACAACTCGTCCGCTTCATGCGTGCCCACGACATCCCGCTCGACGGGCTCGAATCCGGCATCACGCGCGTCCTTGTCGTCGAAGCGGATCAAGACGTGGCCGAGCTGCTCTCACACGCACTATCGAACAATGCCGGGTATGACGTACGCGTCGTCCGATCGGCCTTCGAGGCCGGGGCCGCGGCGGCGATCGACAAGCCCCATGTCATGCTCGCGGATGTGAGCCTTCAGGGTCTCAGCGGTCGGCCGGCCATTCGGGCCATCGGAAATGTGCAGGACATGGCCATGTGCAAGGTCATCGCCACGACCGGTGCCCTGCGCGACGGCGAGCGAGAGTCGCTCATGCAAGAGGGGTTCGACGCCGTCGTCGAGCGTCCCTTCGACGTCACGCAAATTGTCCGCGCCATCGAACAGGTTCTCGAAACCGTCCCGGCCTGACCAGTTCCGGCAGCATGACTGTGGCACCGGCGTCTCGCCGGGAGTTCTCAGCGCTCGCGGCCCTCGGCCCCCGGCTTGGGGAGATTCAGAATTCATCCAACATCGATGCCAGCAGCTTGGCCGTGTTCGCCGCCGCCCCGCGTTTGAGGATCGGCCGGATCGTCTCCGTCAAGTCATCCCGCACGCGCTGCAGGGCCCCCGGTGCCGAGAGCCACTCCACCGCCCGTGCAACAATCGGGTCCGTGCTTCGATAGTACGGCATGAACTCGGGGACGATCTCCCGTCCGGCGAGCAGATTCGGAATCGACAGATATTTCGCCGTGATCAGCCAGCGGCCGATGAGTTCGTACGACCATCGTGAGGCGTTGTACATCACGATCATGGGCGTCGCGTGATAGGCGACCTCGATCGTGATCGTTCCCGATGCCACGAGGGCGAAATCGGCAGCGCGAATCGCCGCCGTCCGGTCGGCGTCCCCGCTGAGTACTCGAACATCCCCCCGGCTCCCCCCCGCATCGAGGTAGAATGCTACCCTTGTCTGGATATCATCGTTCGCAGCGACCAACAGAAACCGTGACCGGGGGAACCGCATGGCAAGCGACCGTACGACCTCGAGCTGCCCCGGTAGCACTTCATCGACCACATGCCCTCGTGAACCGGGCAGCAGCGTGATGACATGCGAAGCGTCGCCGCGCAGCTCGGCCACGCGCGGTTCGTCAACGTCGACCGCTCCGAGCCGGTCGAACGACGGATGCCCCACATAGGTCGCGTCGATTCCCGCGGCGCGAAAGTATGGCTGTTCGAACGGCCACAGACACGCCAGCCGATCGACGCGCTGCCGCACGCGAGCGTTGCGCCACTTGCGCGGCCCCCAGGCCCAGGTCTGCGGCGCAATGAAGTAGAGCACCGGCACGCCCGCCTTGCGAAACAGTTTGGCAATCGGCAGATTCAAAGCGGGCGAGTCCACCATGACGGCCGCATCGAAACGCTCAGTCTCCAGAAGTGCCTTCAATCGACGCAGCAGCTTGAAGGCATCCGGAACCCGTCGCAGGGCCGCCGTAGCCATGGCCGACCGTGCAGTCCAATCGTCGAGACAGCCGCACCCCACTGCTTGCATCGCCGGTCCGGCGAGACCCTCGAACCGAGCCTCGGGCCGCAAAGCCCCAAACGCCTTGATGAGGCTCGCCGCATGCTCGTCCGCGCTCTGTTCGGCGACGCTGACGAAAATACGAGGCCCGGATGTGTCGCGGGAATCGAGGATGGCCGGAGCGGTGTCTGCCATAACCGGCCCACCATAACGCCGAGAGCCACTACGACAAGAAGGGATCGATCGATCAGGCCGACAGCATCACGGGCGACTCACGCGAGACTCGTTCGAGCATCTCGACCTTGAGCGACCTGATCTTCTCGTCCTTGAAAAGCCATTTCGGATAGGACCGCGTCGGGGCGGCGACCTTCGATGCGTTGGCAAAGACGAACGCGTTCCAGTAGGGCTCGCTCAATCCGAACCCTTGTCGGTACTGCGTGACGAACCGCTTGAACAGCCAGCGTTTCCACCACTTCCAGTACACGGGCGGATCCGCGACGATCGAGGTGAGGTGATCGACGTGCCAGCCCGTCCCCGAAAGAAGCTCCGCGATCTCAGGCGGCGTGTAGAGTCGCCAGTGTCCCTCAGCGCTTGGCTCGTGCAGCCGCATTGGCATGGGCTGACCGCGGAGCATCGAGTGCGTGGCTTGCAGGCTAATGGCGTTGTCGGTCACGAGGCTGATCGTCGCGTCCGGCTCGCAGACGCGGTTGAGTTCGTACAGCGCGAGTTCGGGATCGTACCGCAAATGTTCGAAGCAGCCCCAGAAGACGACCAGTCCGAACGTCTGGGACTCGAACGGCAACTCTCCGCTTTCTAGGTCGTGTTCGATCAACTCAAAGCCGTAGGTCTTCTCGGCGTTCGGGTGCGCTCGCGAACCGCGACTCCTTCGCTGCGTCTCACCGGACGGAGCGCAAATGCAGGTGACGTCCTCCCAACCGAGGCGGTCGCAGAGGTAAGGCACCTCGATCCCCCACGAACCGGCCACGAGACACCGTTTGTTCTCGCCTGCTGCCGGCAACTGCCGCAGGGACTGATCCAACCGCTCGGCGTGACAGAGCAGATACTGCGCGTCGCCGCTGGCCTCCAACGGATGCCGAACCAACTCATCCTCGACGAGCCAGTGCAAGGTCTGCCTAGCCGACCGTGAATATCTCAAAGGGGGTTTCAGGGCCATAGGGGCCATCCTCCGTCGATTGCGTCACCACTTGCGCAAGTGGGATCATCGGCGGAAACGGGTGGAGAACCTGAAGATGAGGTCGGCGATCCCAACAGCCAGCCGAGGACGGCCCGGCCCGCCGGCTGGGTGCCTACTTGTCCGCGTCCATCCCGGCGAAGCTGATCTCGCCATCGACGGAATCGACCTCGATGTTGCCACCGCCGCCGTTGAGGACGCCTTCGAGGAAACCGTCGCCCGTCGAGATGCCCGTCACCGCGAAGCCAGCGAGATTGGCCGTCACCGACCCCTCGCCCGACGCCAGCCGGACGCTCGACTTCGTCGTCTTGGCCACCGTCACGTTGATCGCACCGGTCGTATTGGCGGCGCTGATCTTCGCGCCGTCGGCCGGCGAAAGCCGCAGCGAAATATCCGCTTCGGTCGTCACGGCCCGGACGTCGCCCGTGGCATCTCTGATCGTGACGGGTCGGTTGCTCGTCTCGGCAATGACGTGTCCATCGACACCATTGATGTCGATCAAACCATTGTCGGTTCGTATCTCGACGTTGCCGGTTATATCGGTGACTTCGACGGGGCCGTCTCCGACGAGTACTTCAACGTTGGCCCCATGGGGAACCACCAGGCGCACGTCAAATACGATGCCCTCGTGGGTAAGACCCTCCGCGATGGTTGCTTCGACATCCAGTCGCGTGTCGTCGACGAAGGCTCGCTCGGCGGTGACTTCGGACTGGGTGAGGAGTTCTTTGAGGGTTTCATTGCCGAAGCCTCCTTGGACGATGATCTCTGTGACCTTGATCGACGCATTCTCGTTTCCCCCCGCCTGCGTGATGCTCACGCGGCCCGTGGGAAGCTCGAGACGAATCGTACGAATACCTGTGAAATCGACGACTTTGGTGGACCGCTCCACATTCGGGCTCTTTGGATCGATCCCGTCGGCGGCCGGTGCGTTCGTCGGCAGGTCCGTGCCGATAATCAAGTTGCACGCGGAACCTGAGAGTGCCAGAAGAACGACCAGTGACACGACCGGTATCTGTTGGATGCGCATTTGTGGACTCCTTTGCGACGAGAGGGCTCGTCCTCTGAACGACGTCATGGCCTTATCGGTCAGCCCGATCGTCGAGTCCAGTTATGGGCACGCGCCGACGGCCGCGATGGCCGAACTCCGCGAGAACCGTCATAATCCCCTTTGCGCCAGGGAGATATGATCGTGGCGATGGGGGGAGTTCTCGGACGTTCGATCGCCCCGTCTCGCGCATCGACGAAGAAGGCTGCCGCGCGAGAGAACGCGCCCGGGGTACTGCGACGTTTAGCATGAGATACTGCCCCGGCGCATGAGAATCGGCGAGGAACGAAGAGCTGCGGGCTTCAGCCCGCGCGGCGTGGGTGCCCCGCCCCTTCCAGGGGTGACGGATGCGCCGAAGACGAGCGCAATCTGATCCAGAGCCAGTCCCCTGCCCCTGGAAGGGATGAGGCACCCACTTTGGCATAACGCAGGCCAGCGAGAACTGTCCTCCGACCTGCTGCGGCAGGTCACACAGTCGGAGACCCTTGAATCGTGTACGAAACCCCCACGCCCGCCCCATCGCGACCCGCTTCGTCGAAACTGCCCCTGCTGCTGGGCATCTTCATCGGTCTTCTCGCCGCATGGATACTCATCGGACAACTTCGCGGCGGCGACCGAACCCGCGCCGAGCCCCGCACGATCACGCCTCGCGCCGACCTGACGGCCCGAGAAAAGACAACCATCGACATTTTCGAAGAAACCGGTCCATCCGTCGTGTTCATCACGAGTATCGCCAACCGCCAACGTGTCCTGGGTTTTCGGCTGCTCGAGTCCCCCCAGAAAGGCACCGGCTCCGGTTTCATCTGGGACGCCGGCGGGCACATCGTCACAAACTACCACGTCATCCAGGGTGCCAACCGAGTCCGCGTCACGTTGGCCGACCAGACGACCTGGGACGCCGTATTCGTGGGAGCCGAACCCGACAAGGACATCGCCGTGCTGCGAATCGACGCCCCGGCCTCGAGCCTCCGAGCCATCGCCATCGGCACCTCGCGCGACCTACGCGTCGGTCAGTCCGTCTTCGCGATCGGAAACCCCTTCGGCCTCGATCAGACGCTCACCACGGGCATCGTCAGCGCCCTGGGCCGAACCATGCGATCCGTTACCAACCGGCTGATCGAAAACGTCGTCCAGACCGATGCCGCCATCAACCCCGGCAATTCCGGCGGACCCTTGCTCGATAGTGCGGGCCGTCTGATCGGCGTCAATACGATGATCGTCAGCGAATCGGGATCGAGCGCCGGCATCGGATTCGCCGTCCCCGTGGACACGGTCAATCAAGTAGTCCCGCAGATCATCGAACACGGCCGCGTCATCCGTCCGCAGCTCGGCATCACGATCCTGGAGGAGGCCCTCGCCCGGCGCTACGTTTCCAAGGGTGTCGTCATCAAGACCGTCACGCCGGGCGGCGGTGCAGCAGCGGCCGATCTCCGTGGCTTCGCCCTCAGGCGCGACGGCAGTTGGCGGGCGGGAGACACGATCCTGAAACTCGATGACCGGGAGATCACCTCATTCGACGATCTGCTGAACGCTCTCGAGCAATACAAGCCGGGCCAAACCGTCACGGTCGTCTACGAAAGGGAGGGCGACACGCACCAAGCAGACGTGAAACTGCAAATGCCGGCGTATGCGGAGTGAGTGCCCGGCACCGAGCCCTCTACGCCAACCCATACACCGGCAAGAACTTGCCACGCAGATAGGCCATGAACGGTTCGATGGACAGCGGCCCACTCGTGATGCGCTCGACGAGTTCCGTCGCACGATAGCACTGGCCGTGTTGATGCACGTTCGATCGCAGCCAGCCGCGCAGTCCCCTGAAATCGCCCCCGCGAATCTGATCGGTCAGATCGCCGAGCTCCTGTTCCGCTGCGGAGTAGAACTGTGCCGCGTAGAGATTGCCTAACGTGTAGGTGGGGAAGTAGCCGAAAGCCCCCATCGACCAGTGGATGTCCTGCAGGCAGCCTTCGGCGTCTCTGGCCGGCGTGATGCCGAGCAGCGATTGCATCTTCGCGTTCCAGGCATCCGGCACGTCCTCGACCGCCAGCTTGCCCGAGACGAGGCCGCGCTCGATCTCGAACCGCAGAATGATATGCAGATTGTACGTCACCTCGTCGGCCTCGACGCGAATCATCGAAGGCTGTACGACATTGATGGCACCGTAGAACGCGTCGACCGAAACGTCCGACAGCGCCTCGGGAAACGCGACGCGGCACTGCTCGTAGAAGCGATCCCAATACGCACGGCTGCGCCCGACCATGTTCTCCCAGAGTCGCGACTGCGATTCGTGTATGCCCAGGCTGACCGCTTGGCCCGCCGGCGTGAAGGCATGCTCGGCCGGCAGACCCTGTTCGTAGAGACCGTGGCCGGCCTCGTGCATCGTCCCGAACACGGCCGACGAGAAGTGGTTCTCGTCGTACCGCGTCGTCAGACGAACATCATCGGAGCAAGTGCCGGAGCAGAACGGATGCGTCGAGACATCGAGCCGGCCCGCCGCGAAATCGAACCCCATAAGTTCTGCGGTCTGCCTGCACCACAGCTTCTGCGCTTCGACGGGATAGCAGCGAGATAGAATCGTCGCGTCAGGTTTGCACGCCGCCTCGCCCAGCGTGCGGACCAACTCGGACAAGGGTCCACGCAGGCTCGCAAACAGCGCGGTCAGCTCCGCCGCCGTCGCACCGGGTTCATACTCATCCAGCAGCGCGTCGTACTGCTCGCCCTCATAGCCGACCGCGTCGGCGACCTGTCGATTGAGGTCGAGGAGTTGATCGAGATGCGGCGCGAACACCTCGAAGGCTGACTGCTCCCGCGCCTTGGCCCAGGCGTCTTTGGCAATCGTGGAGACCTCGGCGAGGCGCTGAACGAGCGCCCGCGGCACCTTGACGGCCCGATCGTACTCGCGGCGCATCTCCCGCACGTTCGTAACGACGATCGGGTCATCATCCCGATGGGCGAGTTCGTCCAACAACTTGCCGAGCGCCGGGTCGGTCAGCCGATCGTGCGTCAGGGCCGCCAACAGCGACAACTGCTCGGCCCGCGTCGCGAGTCCCTTCGGCGGCATGGTGGTCTCAGCGTCCCAACTCAGCAGCGCCGCAGTGGCGCCGAGCTGTCCGATCTCTCGGACACGGTCACGGAAGGTCTCGTAGGCATCCGACATGTTGGGGCATCCTCTCGCTTGACGGGTTGATCGCGATCCGTCGCGAAGTGTAGCGGCTCCGCCCCTCGAGGGGGGGGGGCCTGACCCCATGGGAAGAGGGGGGGAGCCGCGCACTCCGAGTGC
>CAYYPB010000116.1:0-7629 GCA_964473405.1 uncultured Planctomycetaceae bacterium | reverse complement strand
CACGGAACGTCCGCGCGGGCTGAAGCCCGCGGCTCGTCGCAAGGCAGGGATCGCCGTCGTCCGGTCCAAGCGTGCGCGCGGATTCACGCTTATCGAGTTGATCGTTGCCATCGCGGTCGGCGCGATCGTCAGCGGCACGGCCGGCATGCTCATCTTGAACGCCTCGAAGCAGCGATCCGAGGTGGCTGCCCGGTGCGAGTTGACTGACGTAGGCTCCGCTGCTCTGGAATGCGTGATTCGTTACATCCGCGAGATCAGGCAAGATGAGAACTACCCGGCCGGTGCGACGCCCGACCTCCAGGGCAATGCGCAGGTCTCCTTGGCCGACGCGACTGACCTTCGCTTCGACAACTACGGCTTCCGCTTGACCGGCACGTCGCTCGAGATAACGAACGACACGGCAGCGACATGGCACACCTTGGCGGGCGACGTGAGTGGGCTGACGTTCTCGTATTACGGCTGGACTTCGGCTGTCGAAGCGCCCACTGCGTTGACGTCCACCCCGTTGTCCGCCTCGGATCGCGCTGCGATCCGCCGCGTGACGGTTCGCATCGACTTGGCCCGGGGGACGGAAACGGCTCGCGTTCAGACATCCATCTATCTGCGGAACTTTCTCAACGAGGTGGCCGATGCGCCGTAAAAGCGACCTGAGACGACATCGGCGTGGCGTGGCGATCCTGGCGTTTGTCATGGCGCTGCTGGTTATCGGTACCTTTGCACTGTGGATACTGCAACTTACGGCCACGGCGAGTGGCAGCACGCTGGGCCACTACTTCAGTACAGGTGCGTTCTACGCCGCTGAGAGCGGTATCGAGATGGCCGTCCGCGAATTAAACGCCTCACCGCCCAATGATTACGACAGCGATGGGATGATCGGGACGATATCAGACAACGGCAACCCGGCCGACGATCCCACGCTGGCGTCCGGCGCGGTGTCGGTGACACAGTTCAGTTCGAGTCCGCCACTGTATCGGGCGACCGGCAGAACGCTGCAGACGGGTTCCCCTTGGTCGTCGTGTACGCGAATCATCGAGGTTCGCGTGGAGTAGGATCTGCGGCGGAGCCTGATCGAGAGACAAGGATGTCGAAGAATCGCGAAATCCTGGTGCTAGAGGCTGGCGGCAGCGAGCTTCGAATCGCTCACGTCAGCATTCGTGGCGATACGGTTGCTGTCGGAGAGTGCGCCTCGTTTCACGCGGTCGAACTCGGCGACGACAACCCCGCGATCCAGGATCAAAACCTTCTCGATGAGCTTGCGGCCTATGTGACCGAACGCGGCTGGACGGGCAGAGACGTCCTCTGCCTTCTCGGCGGAGACTCGGTTTCCTGTCAGTATTTCGAGATGCCGCCGCTCAAGGGCCTCGCCCTGCGGCAGGCCGTGTTGCTCAAGCTGGGCCAACAGCTCCACTTCGAGATCGGCGAGGCTGTCGTAGATGTTGCGCCGATCGCGGGGACTTCTTCCGCCGAGACGAATCTTCAGCGCGTGGCCGTCACCGCCGTTCGCCGACAGCGTGCGCAGGCGGCCATCGACGCCGCGACGCGGATGGGGCTCAACCCCACGCTCGTGTCGGCTGCACCGGTGGCGATGGCGGCGATGGCGGCGGACAAGCTCGGCGGCGATGATCCGATGCGGGCCGCCCTGCATGTCGGGGAGCGAGCCAGCGTACTGACGGTCTTCTCCGGGCAGACGCCCTGCGTCGTGAGTGAGTTGGCGATCGGGCTCGCTGATTTTGCGATCGCACTGACGCGACCGATCATCTCCGGTGAAGACGTCATCCAGCTAGAGCTGGAGGAGGCGACCGCCCTGCGCGACCGAGTCGGCATTCCCGAGGCCGGCTTGGAAATCGAATCACTCGGAATCAAGGGCGGCAATCTGATGCCGCTGCTGGCCCCGACGCTTCAGAAGCTCTCGAAGCAGCTGACGCAATGGTTGACCTTCGCCGCGACCTCGGCTGGAGACGCCGAGGCGTCCACGTTGACGCTCGTTGGGCCCGGCGCGTCGATGCACGGCCTGACGGGCGCCATCGGCGTCGGCATTGGCATGTCCGTCGAGACAGCGGACTGGCTGACCGGCGCAACGATCGCCTCCCGATCATCGGATGCCCCGCCCTTGGAGTCGTCGACAATCGCCGTGGCGGCTGCGTTGTACGCGGGCGGTTTGCCGGAGTTGACGCCCCCTGAAGTGAGAACGAGACGGAAGATCAAGCGCGTTCGCCGGTCGACGGCGTTGGTGAGCCCCGTGCTGGCTGCGGCTATCTTCGGACTGGCATTCTTGTTCGAGCAGATGGGAACCGGGCTCCAGCCTGTTGTCGGAGAGAACCAGCAGAGTTTGGCCGGCATGCGGAAGCTTGCCGAGGTCAATCAGCAGTGGAACGCGGCACAGGTCGAGGTCGACCGGCTCCAAGGCGAGTTCGACGTGTTCGCATCCGCGACGCCCCATTGGGAGGGGCTGTTCAAAGAGCTTTCTCGTACGCTGCCGGGCGAGTTGCAGACCACACGACTGGACGCACGGATGGAACCGACGGGCCTCGTGGTGCGTATGGAGGCGACGATCTATCCCGCTCCCCAGGGCCGCAACCTCGAAGAAATCGTCGAGCAAACGCTGCTGTCGTTTGCGCGGAGCCCGTTCTTCGAAGATGTTCAGCTTCTCAAGTCGATCGTGAGCGAGGGAGGTCGCGGTGCGCCAAACGCCGCAGCCGGGACCCTATCCGTCGATCTTCGTCTCGCCTATCCCAGGCCGCGGAAGGGGGGGGCGTGAGGCATGGCGCGAACTCTGACGACCCTTCGAGAGTGGGCACCGGCGGCCGCGGCATTGTGTGCCGTCGTCGGCGCGACGGGCTATGCGATTTCCCGCCAATCGCGCGTCGCCGAGGGCATCCAGGATATGGGCAGCCTAGCGAATTCTCTGACACAGACAGCCTCCATCGTTCAGGGTGGCGTGTGTTCTCCGGAGCAAATCACCACCCTGAACGAGGAGCGTAAAGATCTGAAACAGCGTCGGCAGGATTCCCTCAGACCGGCGCTGGTCGTGCCCCAACTGAGCGGCGCGGCGCGCAAGGCGGGTCTCGCAGTGCTCGAGATCGAACCCGTCGGCAACACGCGCCGTAGCCCGACCGAGATCGAAGAGGGGCTGCCGGAGTATCCGAACTACCGGGTCGTCGTGCGTGGCTCGTACGAGCAGATTGCGACATACATGCACGGCTGCGAAGGACAGAGGATTCCAGTTCGTGTTGTCGGGGCGAACATCTCGCCGTTCAGCGAGCGGGGCGGTTCGGGCGGTGATGGGCTCCGTGCGGAGATCGTTGTCGAAGCGTTTCAACCGACTGCTCCGACACGCAGTGTTCAAGGTGGGGTCTGATGGACGCTCGCAAGAAAAAGGTCGTGACGGTCTTGTGCATAGGGGTGGTGATCCTCGCGTGGCGCGTTATCGCCATCGTGACGGAGTATCTGCCCACGGAAGCACAGGCCGACAGCGGGCAGGAAGTCGTCGCTCATGTGGCGGTCGAGGAGGGCCAGGGTCTCGCGGACCAGATGCGAGGTCTGCTCGATGCACAATGCAAGGAAGCAGAGAAGAGCTGGGGGCGGAATCCGTTTGGTGACGTTCCGTGGGCGGTGGCACGGTCGCAGGGTGAAGTCGAAAGTGTGGGCGAACCTGAAAACGCGACGTCACCGCCGGTGCCGTCACTCGTTCTCAAGGGCGTGTCCCGGAGCGGTTCGAACTGGCTCGCGGCGGGCGGGGGGAAGATCGTCGCCATCGGGGGCGAGAAGGAACGCGGGCACTCGGTCGCGGAGATCACGGCACAGTCGATAACGCTCGAATCACAGGGATGGGCGTTCACGTTCGTGATCGGACATGAAGGAGCCGATGTTCGTCGGTTGTCGGGGGAACCATGACCAGGGGAATCAAACGTATATTCTGTCTGGCGGTGACCATGCTTTGCGCGACGACTCCGTTGCCTGCGGACGAGGCGGACGGTTCCGCCGTCGTCTCCGGCGAGAAGCGGATCAGCGTGAACGTGGACAAGGGCGAGATCACCGATGCGCTGCGGCTCATTGCCCAGCAGGGCGGGCTCAACATCTCGATCGGACCGGGCGTTAAGGGAGAAGTCACCGTCTATCTGACCGACGCCTCGCTCGAAGCGGCCCTGGAGGCCGTCACGACCAACAACGGGTTCGTCTACAGCGTGGAGAACGGCATTATTTCGGTGTCCAAGGCTTCGGAGGACAAAGCCGGGGAGGCGGCTGGCCCGCCGCCGCTGACGACGCGAACTTTCCAGTTGCGATGCCAGGATGCCGCTCGCGTGAAGGACGCGTTGAGGTATGCCCTCACGCCGCACGGGAAGATGGCGGTGCTGAACGAGAACAGCGAGAGTCCGTTCAGTCCTCAGAGACTCACAGACCTCAGTGGCGAGTATACGGACGGTCAATCGGGGACCAACACGACAGGCCAGCTCAACGCTACGGCCGGCCAGCCCAGTGGCATGGCTAGCGGGACGGGACAGAACATGAGTCCCACGGGGCAGATTCGCAGCGCACGGTTCCTGGTGGTCACGGACGTCGAGAAGAACATGGCCGCGATCGCCGATTTGATCGCCGACCTGGACCACCTCCCGCCGCAGGTTCTCATCGAAGCGCGGATTGTCGAGATGACGACGCAGTTGCAGCGGCAACTCGGGATCGACTGGGATGTCAACGTGCTAGCGAATGGTCCGATCCTTAACCACGAGCTGCCCGTGCAACTGCGGGCAGGCTTCGCCTCCGGGACGCAGATACGTCGCACGGTGACGGGCGGGGCGCAGTCGACCGTCGGCCTGGCGTTGGGGACGGTCGACTTCACTCGATTCCTCGCCCTGTTGCGAGTGCATGAAAGCGACAACGCTGTTCGGCTCTTGGCCAATCCGCGGCTATTGGTCTTCAACAACTCCACCGGCAACATCCTCGTCGGCGAGCGCTACCCGATCCTCGAAGCCAACATCACGGATCAGGGGACCTTGACGGAGGCCTTCTCAACCTACATCCCGATCGGCATCCAGCTCGAGGTCATCCCGACGATCATGAACGATGGTCGGATCAGTCTCTATGTGCATCCGTCCACAAGTTCACTCGGCGACAATGTCATCGGCACGACCGGACTGGCGGTCCGGCGGATCACGACGCGCGAACTCAACACGCGCGTCGTCATGCAAGACGGACAAACCGTGGTTCTGGGCGGGCTCATCAGCGACCGCAAGACGCGGCAGGCCAACAAGATCCCCGGTCTGGGAGACCTGCCTGTCATCAGTTGGTTCACCCGTCAGGAGAGCCCGACATCGGAACGCGTCGATTTGCTCGTGTTCCTGACGGTACACGTGGAGGGCGGGGACGAGATCAACGAGCGCGATCTCGAGGTCCTGGAGAAGTACCGACCGCATTTCAAGCAGATTCAGAAGCTCCAGGACGTACCGCTGCATTTCGAGATTCCGACCGAGTACGAGGAACCCAAACCGATGTTCGGCGACCCGCCGGAGACCCCGGTCGATCCGTTCGAGGAGGAGACCCCGGTCGAGGAGACGACGAACGAGCCGGCAGCCGAAGTGCGGAGTCCGGTCGCCCACCCGTCCGAGACCTCGGCCAAAGCCGATCGGCCTCAGAAGAGCCCGGCCGGCAAATCCACCGGCGAGACGCCGGTGCCACAGGTTGCTTCCACCGGCGAGACGCCGGTGCCACAGGTTGCTTCCACCGGCGAGACGCCGGTGCCACAAGTTGTTTTGAGCGGCGAGAAGTCTTCCAGCGGCGGCAGCCCAAAGGACTCGCCGCCGCGGTTCAAGGCCCGTGTGGGCAGGTCGATGATCCGTCCTCGCCGCGGGAGCGTCGCCACGCCGCCGCCGGTGCGGGCGCAGGCCAATGCAGGAGCAAATGACAATGTTGCGCCATAGTGCCTTGACGTGTTACACACTGACAATCCTCGCGACAGGCTCACTGCTCGTCGGATGCGCGGGCAAGGCCGATTCGGGGAAACTTCAACAGTCGGCGGCCATCGAACGCGTTGACGAAACGCCGGTGATGTCACCGGCCGAAAGAGACCGTTGCGTGGAACGCGCGCACGCCCAGGGGCTCCAGCACGCCCAGGAGCAGCGGTACGGCCTCGCGCTGGGAGCTTTCGAGAAGGCACTCGTCCTCAGGCCCGGTTCGGCGGACACGCTGTTCAACATCGCCGCGTGTCACGAGGCCATGGGCGATCCCATGCAGGCCGTGCTGCTTTATCGTCAGATACTCGAAGTGACGCCGAACGATCCCGACTGCTACACGAATCTCGGCACGAGCTACATCAAGATGTTCTACCGCGAGAACAGCCCCGTCTGGCGGAAGATGGCCAGGAAGGCGTGGGCGCGGTCGCTCGAACTGCGAGCCGATCAGGCCGATGTCCAAGCGTTTCTGGCACAAACCGAAACGCTCGACTAATCGAATCACGGCGGGCGTCCCCGAGTGCGGGGGGAGGGACGCCCGCTCCATTGTCTGTTCGTTCCCGTGCGGTGCCGATTGCATCGACATGGCGGGCCTCATGCCGACCAGCGCATCCATCCTCGAGAAGATCCGGTCTTCGCCCAGGATCCCCGCGCCCTCGCAAACCGTGGTCCGGGTTCTGGAACTCACAACGGATCCCGACTGCGAGATCACCAGCGTTGCCGCAGTACTCAGTCATGACGGCGGCCTCACGGGCGAGCTGCTCTGCCAGGCCAACAGCGCTCTGTATGGCTGCAACACGCCCACATCCTGCGTCACCGAGGCGTGCGTCCGACTGGGCATGAGGCGTGTTCGAGCGGCCGTCATCAACCAGCACATCGTCAACGGCCTCGGCCGATCCAAACCACCGGGCTTCGACGCCCGTCGCTACTGGCAATCCGCCTTCGCGGTCAGTGTGGCGGCGAAGGATCTGTGTCGAGAACTCATGCCGAGGGCGATCGAAGATGCGGGGACCGCCGGGTTGCTGTGTGATATCGGCATCGGCCTGCTGGCGTTCGGCGTGCCGGACCTCTACGAGGGCGTGTTGAATCAGAAGTCGCGCGACGCCTCCCGTCCCCTGCATGAAATCGAACAGCAGACGCTGGGCCTCACGCACGCTGAGGTAAGTGCCGGCGTCTTGGAAGATTGGAAGCTGGACGAGGACATCGTTCTGGCGGTGCGCTGCCACCATGCAGACGGGAGGAGTGCCGTCGGCGAGACATCTTCCAAACTGTCTCGCATCGTGGCGGCGGCCGTGGTCCTATCAGCAATCGCGTTGGACGGGTCCGACATGGATCGCGTGGCGAGCCTCTTCGAGAAAATGGACGGCCTCTGTGATGATTCCGACGCGTTGGTCGAACGCCTGCTCGACGGCTTGGTCTCGCACATCCAGGAGACGGCCGAGTCGCTGTCGGTCGAACTGGGATCGGTGGATCAGATGCGGGGCAACTTCGACGATTGCATCAAGCAACTGCCAGACGTCAGTGCGCACCTTTCCTGCCGACCGATGTCGCGAAACGAATTCGGCGGTTGATCGCCGTTGGACGGAAGGGACCACCGAGTCAGCGACCGACCCCGAACATCCGTTACGGGCCTAGTGCATCGCCACACACCAAGCTGCGGGTTGACGGGGCTCCAACGTTTCTG
>CAYYPB010000115.1:0-7645 GCA_964473405.1 uncultured Planctomycetaceae bacterium | reverse complement strand
GTGCGTGTGATGCTTGACCATCGCGATGGCCCCGAGGTCGAAAGTGTTGCGCGTCATGGTCTCGAACGTGCGGATGCCGCGTTCGCAGAGAATCACGTCGTAGTTGCCCAGCGACAAGAGATACTCCGCGGCCATGAACATCTCTTTGATCGTGGCGCTGATGCCTCGCTTCAGCAGGACGGGCTTGCGAATGCGCCCCGCCGCTTCGAGCAGCGAGTAGTTCTGCATGTTGCGAGCGCCGATCTGAATGATGTCGGCCACCTCGGCAACCGCGTCAAGCGTGTCGGTGTCCTTAGCCTCGGTGACGATGCGCAAATCGAACGCCTCGCGCACCTCGCAGAGAAGGTCGAGCCCCTCTTGCTTGAGACCTTGAAAAGCGTAAGGCGATGTCCGCGGCTTGAACGCCCCGCCGCGCAAGAACTTGGCCCCGCTCTTGGCGACGGCCTCGGCCGAGTTGAATACCTGCTCTCGCGACTCGACGGAACACGGACCGGCGATGATGGCCAACGAGCCATCGCCAATCTTGGCGCCTCGCACGTCGACCACCGTCGAATCGGGCTTGACCTCGCGGCTGACGAGCTTGTACGGATTGGAAACGGGTACGCACTCGGAGACGCCATCGAGATGCATGAACATCTCGGTCGAGACAGCACCCTTGTTGCCCGTTATGCCGATCGCGACGCGAATCGAGCCGGGGATTTCGTGGGGTGAGAGTCCCATTTCGGTCACACTGTTGCGGACCGCATCGATCTGCTCTCGCGTGGCGTTCTGTTGCATCAGGATCAGCATGTTGAGATTCCCTGGGCTGCCTCAATCAGTGGTGGGCAGGTTCTTCGGCTCCGTCGGAAGGCCGAGTCGTTTCGCGTACTTGCGTAGATGCTCGACGAGCACCTTTTCTTTGCCGTCGGCCAACAGATCGTACTGCGTCTCCAACTCCACGAGTACCTCGTCAAACCTCCAGCCGCAGTGCTTCATGCGGTATGCCGCGAGGGCGGCGTTCGACCGTTGCTTGCCCGCGGCGCAATGAAAGAAGATCGGTCGGTTCGCCGCATTGTGGATCGCATCGGCCACCTTGTCGAGAACGCCGAGGTCTTCGACGCAACCGTTACCCGGCATCGGGAAACGTAGCGTCCGCAACCGCAGGTCGCGCACTGCGGCGAGCATCGCCCGCTCCTCTTCGTCATCGACCTGGCCCGTCAGGCTGATGATCGTGCGGATGCCCTTGTCGTCGGCCAGATTGCGAATGTGCCGTGCACTGGGGTAGCCGCCGCGATACAGCGAGCCGGCTTCGACTTCGGCGAACCGTTTGGGGTACAGGATGGCGTTGCCCGTCGCATCGAGAAGATCGAACTTCGTGACGACGGCCGTCGACGCCGGCAGGATCAGCAGGACCGAAACCAGAAGCACCTTGCGTCGCATGCCGTGTTCCCCACAAAGCCGCCGATGGCATCGGCGTCCTTACGTCCTCGCCGCCTCGGGCTGATCGACCGTGTTCATGTAGTTGATCATCTGGCGCAACCGGCCGTGCGATCGCCGGTCAAAGGCCAGGGACAGTCTCGTCTTGTCGGGCAACTCGCCCCCCTCCTCGGGAAGCGGGCCAGTCTCCTCGATCGTCCCGGAGAGAAGGATGTCGGAAAACTCCTTCTGGATGTACCCCAACGCGCCATCGGGCAGGGCCGAGTTCATCCGCATGACGAGTTGCTCACGGACATACCGGAAGGAATGATAGCGCCGGTAGAACCGCAGAATCTCGCTCACCGCCTCTTCAATATTGTCGGTGAGCTTGATCAGGTGCATGTCCTCCTCGCTGATCATGCCCGTGTGCAACAGTTCCGCCTTGACGTAGGTACGCCAGTGCTGCCAATAGGTTCCGCCGGGCGCGTCGATCAGGACGATCGGCACGAGGGCCGCTTTGCCCGTCTGCACGAGGGTCATGATCTCGAAGCCCTCGTCCTGCGTGCCGAAGCCGCCGGGGAACAGGGCGACGGCCTTGGCCTCTTTGGTGAACATCAGCTTTCGCGTGAAGAAGTACTTGAAGTTCACGAGCTTCTTGTCGCCTTCGATGATGTCGTTGGTCTTCTGCTCGAAGGGCAGGCTGATGGCCACGCCGAAGCTGGCCTCCTTGCCCGCACCGCCGTGTCCGGCCTTCATGATGCCGTCGCCGGCACCGGTGATGACCATCCACTGCTCTTCTCGCATCCGCTTGGCAAACTCGACGGCCGCAAGATACTCCGCGTGATCCTCGGGCGTACGGCTCGATCCGAAAATCGTCACCTTCGGAATGTCCTCGTAAGGATGGAACATCCGAAAAGCATATCGCAACTCGGCCAGCGCCTTGTCGCACAGCTTGACGTCGCCGCGGCTCGTCTCGTCGCGAGACATTCGACAGACTGTTTTGATCATGTTCGCAAAGGTATCGGCGTCGCGCCCGGGCGCGAACTTCTGGACGAATTCCTGGATCGCGGCGTCGCGTGCCGCCCGTTCTTCTACTGTCAACAAGGGTGCCGTCATGCTTCTCGTCTTCCTGAGTCGATTATTCCCTACTAGTTCTCTCTGATTTTCAGAACCCTTCAGTATAGCCGTGCCGACGGCCACTGACAAAGGCGAGCGCCAACCGCTGAGAAGACGTGGCAGGGCAATCGCATTCTCGTTTTGGTGGCCGGTCGTGGGGCTATCCCGCCCGCAGATTCTGTAGCAGGCGTGGTATCCCCCCCCCAGCTCCCGGCTTCTCCGGGGGGAGGGCGCTGCCGATGGACGCACCTGCGAACTCCCCCGGCGAAACCGGGGGCTGAGGAAAAGGTCAGCCCCGCCCGCGAAGACGAGAACGCGATGGCCGTGAATACCGGACGCTCGGCGAGCTACATCACTCCGCCCTCGTGATCGGACGATGAGCCGAAGTGAGGATCTGCCGCAGGCGGGAACGCGTGTGGCGAGGCCGATCCTGGTCCCCTTCGGGCAGATTCAGAGAGAACACCCTCCATGAAGCATGACGAACACTCGAACCGTAGTGTTGACCTCGCTCCCTGGGGCGTCGTGGCGGTCCTGCTGATCGGCTGGACCCTGTTCGCCTACGGCTACCTCTGGCAGGGCTATCTAGACGGCTCGCTGAAGCTCCAGAGTTTCTTCGTGCTGGGCATCTCGCCCGCCTTGGTGGGCGTGTTCGCCGTGTGTCTGTGGCGCAAACGCAATGCTTGGACCGGGTTCAACGATCTGCTCCAAGCACATACAGACGAGGTGGACCGGATTGCCGTCTCGCGCATCGGCCTCTGGATCGCCGTGACCGCGGCCTTGGGCCTCTACGTCGAGCTCATGATCATCCGCGTACACGGCTCCTACTTTCAGCTCTTCGGATACTTCAAGAACATCAGCCTGCTGTCCTGCTTTCTCGGACTGGGTCTCGGTTACACCCTGGGGGGCAGGAGACCGCTGACGACGCCACTGGTGTTGCCGCTGCTCGCCATTCAGATCTCGCTGATGTACTTCCTGCGATCGCGCGGCATCGCGACGGCCCTGCAGAACCCCATCTCCGAACAGCTCACGCTCGGCATGGGCCAGATGCAGAATCTCAGTCATGTCCTCACCGCATATGGCTTTGTCACCCTGGTCTTTGCATTCAACGCGCTGTGCTTCGTGCCGATTGGGCAGCTCACCTCGCGGTTGATGATGCGCCAGGACAAACTCGTCTCCTACAGTTGGAACCTGGTCGGGAGCCTGGGCGGCATTCTGCTGTTTTCGCTCGTCTCGTTTGCGTGGACGCCGCCGTCATTCTGGCTGTCAATCCCCGCCGTGTGCTTGCTTGTGTTCTTCCGCAAAGACGCCAAGAGCCTGACGGTTTCGGCGATCACATGTGTCGGTGTGCTGGCCGTTCTCAGCCTGCCGCTGATGCCGAATCAATCGGACACCTACTCGCCGTATCAGATCCTCAGCCTCAAGGGCAACCGCGAGTCCGGCCTACAACTCGAAGTCAACAACGTCTACTACCAACGGATTCTGAATCTCAGTGATGGGAACATCAAGGACAAGCCTCAACTCGCGGCGTGGGCCGACTACTACGCGCTGCCCTACTACTTCCAGTCGAAGCCCGATGACGTCCTGGTCGTCGGCTGCGGGACCGGCAACGACGTGGCGGCGGCACTGCGACACGAGGCGGGCCATGTCGACGCCGTCGAGATAGATCCCGTCATTCTCAAGCTCGGTCGGCGGCTACATCCCGAGTCGCCGTACCAATCGGACAAGGTGACGCCGCATGTGACCGATGCACGGGCCTACATCCAATACTGCGACAAGCAGTACGACCTCATCGTCTATGGCCTGTTGGATTCGCACACGCTGCTCTCCGGCAAGTCGGGCGTGCGGCTGGACAGCTATGTCTATACCGTCGAGGCATTCCGTGGAGCCCGCGAGCGGTTGAAGCCCGACGGCATGATCTGCATGTCGTTCGCCATGATCCGGCCCGAGATGGGTCGCAAGCTGTACCTCATGCTCGAAGAGGCGTTCGATGGCAAGACGCCGCTGGTCTATGAGACCGGCTACGACGGGGGCTACTGCTATCTGATCGGAGAGAATCTCAAACCCGGTGCCGCCAACGTGCCCGTGCAATACGCAGATGTCACGGCGCGATGCTCGACGACGGCGCTGACGGCAGACATGGCCACCGACGACTGGCCGTTCTTTTACATGACCGTACGCAAATATCCGTTGTCGTACGTCGTCATGATCCTCGTACTCTTGGCGGTCTCTACGATCTTCGTGCGCCAGATGGCGCCGGGCGGCAGAGCCCGATTCTCGGGGGCGTGCTTCTTTCTGGGGGCGGGGTTCATGCTCGTCGAGACCAAGGGCATCACCGAGCTGGCCCTGGTCTTTGGCAGCACTTGGATCGTCATCAGTGCGGTCGTCTCGGCCCTTCTCATCCTGGCCTTCGTGGCGAATCTGCTCGTCATGAAGCTCGGAACGCCTCGGCCGGCCGTCACCTACGGACTTCTGATCGCCTCGCTCGCTGCGGGGCTCTTCGTGTCGCGCGAATCGGTCGCCGGACTCTCCCCCTGGGTGGGCCGAATCGTACTCACGGCGCTGCTGACACTGCCGCTGTTCTTCTCCGGCTTCGCGTTCAGCGCCGAGTTGAAGAAGTCGACGTCAGTGGCCGTGGCACTCTCATCGAATCTGCTCGGCGCGATGCTCGGCGGATTCCTCGAGTACAACTCGATGTACTTCGGCTTCCGCTCGCTCTACTTCGCGGCGATTGGCATGTACGTTCTGGCGTTCCTGTGCTCGCTCAGAACCAAGTCAAAGGCCATCCCCAAAGAAGCTACGCCGGATTGGTGGCACGCGACGCAGTCCATAGACGGCGAACCGGCGGCCGAGTCCAGCCCGCCAGAGCCCGCACGTTCCGGTGGCGAAGAGGCCGTCACTCAGTGACTTGAATGACCTTCTCGATTTCGATGCGCAGGGACCAGATAACCGACGCGGGCAGAATGGCCGTATCGTCTTCCGCCCAGGGCACTGGAGTCATGCTCCAATTGAGGCCCCGCCCGATGGCGAAGTACAGCACGGCCCGAAGGTGAACAGCCCCCCCCTCCTGGCTGGGCTCGAGTTTGGCGTGGAATCTGTACTTGGGTTCGTCAAGCAAGCCTGCGAACATGCAGCGATCAGATCTGGCGAGCCGTGCCGCGTTGTCATCAACGGCAAAGCCACCGAAGTACACGACGGCTTCGATGCCGACCGGCAGGTTGCTGAGGCGGAAGATTGAACCGAGGCTTGCCTGAAGCGACTCGCCTTTTCGGATCGTCGTGGGCACGTCGATCCAGACGTCGAGCATCTCGTGATAGTAGCGATCCGCCAGTGGCTTCGGCAGCGCGTTTGTAGCCACCTGCGTCCACAGCCAGCCGCCCTCGGTCGTGTCGAGGTAGTCGCGGCGCAGTCGCTTGTCGAGCAGCCCCTGGGCGAGTTGACAATCCTCTGCGGGCGTGAGCGTGCGGCGCCGGAGTTCCTTCCACTCCGCGATCGTGAAGCCGCCGCTCGTTGTCGTATCATGAATGAGAGAGGGCGTTGGGATCGCCCTCAGCGCCCAGCTTCCGCCGGGGGAGTCCACGTTGAGATACGACATCATGCCCAGAACGGCGACCACGCAGACCGCCGCGCCGATCCACAGGTAGCGCGGGTCACGTTGCCGCACGCCCGTGACCACGCCGCCCGGGCGGCTCCAATCCGCACCGCATTCCGGGCATCGCTCGGAGTTCTCGCCCTCGGGCACTCGCTGGTAGTCGCAGGCGGCGCAATGGCGGGTCAGTCCTTTTCGCATGAAGTAACGCGAGATGCAGGCCACCCCGCCCACCTGGAAGAGCAGCATCCCGAAGAAGTAGGGAGTATAACGAACCACGGTCCCCCAGAAGCTGATTCCCGTACTCGACCACATGGCCAGCGTCGCCGCCACGAAGATGAGCGCAAAGAAGAGAAGCTGAACCCGGATGTCCGCGAGACGTGGACGTCCTATGTAAGGGAACCGTCGACGCGGGTTCTTCTTGGCGACCCAGGGGCGCAGGCCTTCAGGAGCAAGTGCGTAGTCGGCCCAGTATGACTGCAACGCATCGCGGGAATACGGTGCCTCGCAAATGGGGCAACGGCTTTCCGCTTGTGAAGCGGCCAGGATCGCCCGGCAGCGGGGACAGACCATGCCGTCATGTGCAGGCACGTTGCGAAGCACGGCCCGCTCACGTCTTATGATGCGGTAGAAGACCGCGAGTACGACAATCTCCATGAGACCGATCGGCACGACAGCGATCAGCAGGAGGTTGTCTGAAAGGCCGCTCACACCCGGCGCAAGCGTTGACTGATGAGCCCACCATGACAGCGACAGGACCACGACCACGGGGAGGACGAAGACAGCACACGACAGCGCCTGGACCCGCACGCGTCGTCTCAGCTTTCGCGACCATGGGCCTTCTGGGTCATGCCAACTCATCAGCACTCCTCTGCGAGCGTCGATCCTGCCTCGCCTTTTTTGGCAAGCACCACGCGAGACTCAGTGCTGAATGTACCGACACCCGCTACCGCATTCAACCGATTGACGCCACTCCGAACGAACGAGTCTGGCACAGGACCGCTGGGGAGCCGAGAATCGCGATAGTAACGACCCGCCGGCCAGACCCTCGGTCGGGCACCTCCCTCCTCGAAGGACCGAGGCAAGCTTCACTCTGCGCCATACGGCCGCGTCCCGGCGCGACGGGAAAGCCCGCGGCTCTTCTCGCGTAGCCGACGGTCGAACCGTTGCGGAATCCGTCCCCCACCCCAGGAAGGGACTGGGCACGGTCGTTGCGAGAACCCCCGTGGATAGGGGCGTTTCGTGGGTTCGTTGGCGCTACTGGGCGGACGCTGTATAACCTGGGGCATGACTCGGCTGCACAGCCGGCGCAAACGACTTGAGATATGTGGGACGACTATGAACGCTGTGAACGCCGATACTGCTCGGATTGAATCGCTTGAACCTAAGGCCGTTTGGAACTTCTTTGCGGGGCTTTCCGCCGTGCCGCGGCCTTCCAAGCGGGAGGAGAAGATCCGGGCGCACGTGCTCGGCCTTGCCGAGAAGCACGGGCTGACCGCGCGGCAGGACGGCATCGGCAACATCGTCGTCGACGGGGCGGCCACGCCG
>CAYYPB010000114.1:0-7738 GCA_964473405.1 uncultured Planctomycetaceae bacterium | reverse complement strand
ATCTCTCCGCGCCGCGCGAAAGGCTCGCCGATCGCCGCGCCGGCCTCCTCGCACAACTCGTCGATATCGAAGCCCGGCGTCCGGTCGTCGTTGAAGATCGTCAGCAGCGTGGCGATTTCGTTTCGGTCGGTCTTCTCGTCGAGCGAGACGCCGATCGTGCCGTCGCCGAAATCGCGAAAGTTGATGCCGTGCGATCGGGCAACGGCCAGTACGTCGGCCGCGCTGCTGCCGCCGAGTCCGACGCGAAGCGTGTCGAAGAAAGGCCCGTCACCGACATCGTGGCCGAGCCGTCGGAGCCCGGCGGCGAGCGTCGCGGTGAAGGCGGCCACGCGAGAGGCGATGCGTCTCAGTCCAGCCGGGCCGTGATAGATCGCGTACATGGCGGCCATGATGGCCAGCAGGGCCTGGGCGGTGCAGATGTTGCTCGTGGCCTTCTCGCGGCGGATGTGCTGTTCGCGCGTCTGAATGGCGAGGCGATAGCCCGGCTTGCCGTTGGCATCTTTCGATACGCCGACGAGCCGACCGGGCATCTGGCGAGCGTGGGCCTCGCGCGTGGCGAGGAAAGCGGCATGGGGCCCGCCGAAACCGAGCGGCACGCCGAAGCGTTGCGAGGAGCCGATGGCGATGTCGGCCCCGAACTCACCCGGCGGCACGAGCAGTGTCAGCGCGAGCAGGTCCGTCGCGGCCACGACGAGCGTGCCGGCCTCGTGAGCGCGATCGGCCAGGTCGGCATAGTCGCGAATACGGCCGTCGGTCGCGGGATACTGCACGAGAACACCGAAGAGATCGCCCGTTGAGAAATCGACGGCATCAGCCGAACCGACGCGCACCTCGATGCCCAGCGGCTCGGCCCTCGTCTGGACCACGGCAATCGTCTGGGGATGGCAATCCTCCGCCACGAAGAAAACGCCGCGTTTGGCCCTGCCGATCCGATGGCACATGGTCATCGCCTCGGCGGCCGCGGTCGCCTCGTCGAGCAAGGAGGCATTCGCCAGCGGCAACGCCGTCAGGTCGGCCACCATGGTCTGAAAGTTGAGCAGTGCTTCGAGTCGGCCCTGGGATATCTCGGCCTGATAGGGCGTGTACTGCGTGTACCAGCCGGGGTTCTCGAGGATGTTCCGCTGGATCACCGGCGGCGTGATGCAGTCGTAATAGCCCGTGCCGATCAACGAGCGGAAGACCTTGTTCTTGTCGGCGATCGCTTTCAACTCGGAGAGAAGTGCCTGCTCGCCCATCGGCGGGCCGAGCGCCAGCGGTCGATCCATCAGGATGCCTGACGGAATCGCCGCGTCGATCAGTTCGTCGAGCGACGCATGGTCTAGCGTAGCCAACATGGCGCGAACATCGTCGTCGCTGGGACCGATGTGCCGGCCGACGAGGGTGTCGCTGGGGTCCAGGAGTCGGTTGGGTTCAAGGGCCACGGTCATGAGTACTCCCGAGGGACAGCCCCCACTGGGGGCGAGCGGTACCGGAGGACCGCCGATCCCATCGGCGGCTTTGTATCAGAGCGCCGATGTCGGCGGCTTTGTGCCAGAACGCCGATCCCATTAGTAGCTTTGTGTCAGAGCGCCGATGTCGGCGGCCTTGTGGGTCGCAGTCGGCGAATCTTATGAACCGCCCTGGCACTTGGCGCCGTACGCCGCCGCGTCCAATAGTGCATCGAGCGCCGAGGCGTCGGCGACTCTGACCTTGATCATCCAACCAGCATCGAACGGATCCTCGTTGACGAGTTCGGGCGCTTCGCCGAGCCGGTCGTTCACGGCCGTCACGACGCCCGAGATGCCGCACGCCAGATCGCTGGTCGCCTTGACGCTCTCGATCTCGCCGAACGGTTCGCCGGCAGCAACTTCGTCTCCCGGCGACGGCAGATCGACATAGGTGATGTCCGTTAGCTCGTCGGCGGCGAACCGCGAGATGCCGATCGTGCAAACATCGCCATCGAGTTGATGCCATTCGTGCGATTCGAGGTATCGTCGGTCCGTTGGAACTGCCACACCGTGTCTCCTTGGATGTCTAGCGCTTGCTCCGAGAGTAGCCTTCTGTGGCACCGGCGTCTCGCCGGTGATTCCACAGGCGAGACGCCTGCGCCACAAGCAGTCTCAGGTATTCTCACGTTTGTAGAACGGCAGCGGTACGACCGTCGCGCCCACGCGCGTGTCGCGTATGGCCACGGCGAGGCTGGCATCCGGCTCGGTCGCCGCCGCATCCAAGTATGCCATCGCGATGGATTGCCCCAATGTCGTGCTCAACGTGCCGCTCGTGACCTCGCCGATCTCGCGATCGCCCGCGAAGACCTTGGCCCCCTGCCGCGCGATGCGTTTGCCCTCGAGAACGAGCCCGGTGATTTTTCGGGCAGGCCCCTCGGCGTCGATCTTCCGCAAGGCATCGGCCCCGATGAAGTCGGTCTTCAGATCGACGCACCACTTGCACCCGGCCGAGATCGGGTCGATGTCTTCACTCAACTCGTGACCGTACAGGGGCATCCCGGCCTCGAGGCGCAGCGTGTCACGCGCGCCGAGGCCGGCGGGCTTGATCGTCACGCGATCCTCCCCGCCGTCTTTGGTGAGATAGTCCCAGACCAGTGAGCCGGCCAACGAAGGCAGGACGACTTCGAGCCCGTCCTCGCCGGTGTAGCCGCTACGGAAGATGCTGTATCCCATGCCCATGTAGCTGCCGGAGGTGAACCCGAAGCGACCCATCTCGTCGAGCTTGATCGGCAGTTTGTCTAGATTCTGCGCGAACATCTCCATCGTCGCCGGGCCCTGGACGGCCAGCATGACGGTTGCCGATGTCGTGTCATCGATCTTGACCTTGCGGCCTTCGGCATGGAGTTGGAGATGCGAGAGGATCTTCTCGCGGTTGCCGGCGTTGCAGACGACGAGAAACTTGTCGTCGTATCGCGAGACGATCACGTCATCGAGCACGCCGCCGCTTTCGTTGCAGATGTGGCTGTAGCCCGAGCGACCGACCCTGAGCCGTTCGATGTTCCGCGTGCAGACCCACTGGAGCAGGGGCTCGGCATCCTTGCCCTTGACGACGAGGCGTCCCATGTGGGACACGTCGAAGATGCTGCTGGCGGTGCGCGTGTGAACGTGTTCGTCGGCGATGCCGCGATAGAGGATCGGCATCTCCCAGCCGCCGAAGTCGATCAGCCGGGCAGCCAGGCGTTTGTGCGTGTCGAAAAGGGCCGTGCGTTGCATGACGGCCAGTTTACTTAGGAGCGCGGGGCGTGTCCACCGACGAGGATCGAACCGCGAAACGAGCCCCCCCGCACGCGATCCTTCAGCACCCGGAAGAACCGGAACCGATGGGCCACGAGGTATCCCAGGAACGAAACGGGCACCAGAGCATAGCCTGCAGCGAGGATCCAGCCCGTCACGGGGTCGTTGACGTCGCCGCCGCCGGTGCTGATCCGCCGGTCCACCTCGATCAGCAATGCGCCGACGTGCTGCTCCAGATTGTCGACTTCGGCCTTGACGGCGCTGATGTCCCGGGCCGCAGCGCAGCCGCCCAGACTCGCACTCGCCAGGATGGCGAGGATAAGGCCCGACGCGGTCGCATCTTGGGTTCGACGCATGTTGTACTCCATGTCAAGAACGACCCTTGCACTCGTGATGGGTGTCACGATGGCGTGCGTCCAGACCCACAACGGGCGAAGGGGGCTGCGCGCCGGCGTTGCCGAACATCGTGACCTTTGCGGACACTCCTGTATCCAGGTAGAGGTCGACCGTCTCGCCGATGGACGGCCGGCCGGTCGAGTCCAACTCGATGCGATAGGCCAGGTCGTGTCGTTCGGCGACCTGAATCGCCTTGTCGAGCCAGGCCATCTTGACGTCCGCGTCCCGTTGCTGTTGCTCGGCCGTGAAATCCGGATTGATGCCGCAGCCGGCGGCGAGGGCGAGGAAGAGGACCGAGAGCAGAATCAAGCGGTTCGATATCGCAGCTCGCGTGGTGTCGTGTGCTGTCATGGTTTGTCTCCTCTGTCCCAGTTCGCCGGGTGGTCTGTCTCATGGCCCAATCGGGGGTCGCCCAGCGCAACGACCGGTGCCATCGTTCATCAGAAATCAATCTTGACCGGCGCTCTGTGAGCAGCGCGGACGGGGGCATCGCCCGCCCGCGGCTTGCGCCAATGGCATTTGCACAAGTAGTCCGGCTGAGCTTTGCCCCGGAGGGGCGACGGCAAGTAGACATGGGTAGATCGCAGCGGAACCCGTGGACCGGGACGAAAACACCCCTCCCGCCACGGAGGGGCGGATTCGTCTCGGGCGATCGTGACCACGGGTTGCGCTGCGCTCCACCCGTGGCTACTGCCCGCGACCCTTCTGGGCCGGTTCGCCCGCGTGGGCGGAGTTGTGTAGATACCATTGGTTCGCGCCGTAGGCTACGAGCTTGCGCCCCTCCGGAGCTAGGAAGAGTCCCGGAGAGCAAAGTCGGTCCTCCGGGGCTGGGAGTCTCCGCGAAGCGCGCAGGCGAGGAGTCGCCGCGAAGAACGCGGTCGGTCCGCCGGAATGGTGCTGGTGACGGGAGCGAGCCGGCCCTACTTGAGTTCGACGGACCAGTAGGCGTTGTCGAGGAAGGCTTTCCAACTGGCGTAGCGGTCGTCGGAGAGCTTGATCGTCACGACCGGGTTCCGCCGGGGCTTGATCGGCCGGCGAATGAGGCGCATGTTGGCCTGAACCGGTGTGCGACCGCCCTTCTTGACGTTGCACTTGAGGCAGGCGCAGACGATGTTCTCCCAGGAGGCGGGGCCGCCCTGGCTTCTGGGTGTGACGTGATCGAGCGAAAGCTCGGACGTGGGAAACTTGGTGCCGCAGTACTGGCATCGGTTGGCGTCACGAGCATACAGGTTCCGCCGATTGAACTTGACGCACTGCTGAGGCATGCGATCGTAGACCGCCAAGCGAATGATCCGCGGGACGGCGATGTCGAACCGAACCGTGCGAATCCAATCGTGAGCGTCGGGCTCGAACTCTCGGGCCAGTTCGCTCAGGTCGCACCACCCGGTGAAATCGTAGGAGAGGTATTGGCCGTGGTCGACATGCACGACCTCGGCAAGCTCGCGGAAGAGAAGGCTGAACGCGCGCTTCACGTTGACGATGCGAATCGCCAGGTAGTTCCGGTTCAACACCAGAACATTGAGGCCGATAGCAGATGGTTGCGCGATCACTTTGGGGTATCCCGCCCGACGACCCGTTCCGACACCCGGAACCGGGAAGTCGATCCGTGAGCGACAGCGGCGCCTGGGGCACTCGCCCGCAATCGCGCCGCGGCCATCAAGACTCACACACTTGATTGTACGCTACGACCGGGCCGATCGCAAGGGGGACGCTCGCGCGGCGTTCAACCGCCGTGGCCTGGAGGCTCCCAGGGATGGTTACGTCACGGACGCCTGGCGAACGCCCGAAAAAACGAGATCCCCGCCTAACCGTCAACGAATCTAATGTAGTCTCTTGTAGCCATCGAAGGTGCCTCGTACACTCCGCTCCCGACTGGATCTCGGCCTGCTGCATGAAGACTCCGTCGAGAATCGGCCGAGCGGAAGGGGCACATGACGAACGACAACCATCGGGCCGGAGATGAACCATCGTCACAGGCGAACGTCCCGAACGCCGCGCCGGCGACGACTGTCGATGCGACCGGTCGACATGTCCTGGCCGTGGACATTTTCTGCATTCGATGCGGCTACAACCTGCGCGGGCTCGACCGCGAGACGGTGTGTCCCGAATGCGGTGGCCAGATCGAGCGTTCGCTGCACGGTCGCTGGCTACGGTTCGCCGAGCCTAGCTGGCTGGACTCCCTGCGGTTCGGCACGTTGCTGATGCTCTGGAATCTCCTGCTCATGCTTGGCACCGGCATCGCCGCAGGGATCTTCGCGACGCTTGGCTCGCCCATCGCATGGGTCAATCTCCTCGACATACCCTCTGCGGCGATCGCTGTCTGGGCCATCGTGTTGGTGACGCGGCAGGAGCCGGCGATTGCGCTGACCGAAGAGGCCATGACCCTTCGCAAAGCGCTTCGCCGAGCGGCGGTGCTGATCCTCGTGCTTCATGTCGTGAAGCTCGGCGTGGGCTTCAGCTTCGGCATGATCGGAATCCAACTGATGATACTGGCGTTGCAGATCGTGGGCGTCGTTGTGCAATGCTGCTTGTTGGCCTACTTCAGGGGTCTCGCCGCACGCATCCCTCGGCCATGGCTCGAGAAGTCGACGACTCGGGCCATCTGGGGCATCGCCGCGAGTGGAGGCGTGTCGATTGGGTTCAACCTGACCGCGTTCTGGATCCTCACCCAGCCTCCCGGCGGGCCAGCCATGTGGTTGATCGTCGTACGGGTGGGGATCGGAGTCGTCGGCCTCGTATTCTTCGTCTGGTACGTCGTCCTGCTCTTCCTCTATCACGGCGCGTGGAAGCAGGCACTGCGTGAGGTGGACATGCTCGGAGCTGCGCCGAGTCCGACGCCTGCTGTTGTTCGCACACCGGACGCCGGTGGACCAGCGCATGACTGCCAGGCGGCACGATCCTCGACCTCAGAGGATGAGCAACGGCAGGATTCGATCAAGGACACTGAATGATGCCTGACACACAACAACCCAGAGCCGTCATGGCCGCAGCCGTGCCTATCGACACGGACAAGCTGTGCGTTGCGTGAGGCTATAACCTCCGCGGGTTGAAACCGGACGCGCGATGCCCGGAGTGCGGAGGTCCTGTCGAGTGGTCCTTCCAGGGCAATCTGCTCAGGGCGATGACGCACGCGAAGGGCAGTCCGATCATTGGCTCTAATCATCGGCTCCCCCACCTCCAGAGGAGGTGGGCCACCCATCCATTTACCACAGGGCCGGGTGGCCCATGTCCTCCGGCCGGGTGGCCCATGTCCTCTGGACATGGGGGAGGCGATGACGCACGCGAAGGGCAGTCCGATCATTGGCTCCAATCATCGGCTCCCCCACCTCCAGAGGAGGTGGGCCACCCATCCATTTACGACTGGGCCACGCGCGTGACACTTTCTGTGCCTGCGATCAGTCACCCGACTCGGGAACGCTTACCGTCAACACCTGCGGCAGCGGACGACCGTCGGACGCTTCGATGTGCGCGGCGAAGGCCCAGTCGCCGCCGCCTTGGTTGATCTTGAGCAGGAGCTTGTTGACGCCCTTCTTCAGCTTGACCGGGACGCGATCCTGCTTTGGCGTGTAGGGGCGGCCGACGTTGTTGCGGTGAAGCTCCTGGTCGTTGAGCCAAACCACGACGCCGTCATCGCTGCCCAACGCCAAGACCCCGTCCATGTCCGCGGGCGATTCGAGATAGGCCAGCGCATAGACTGCGGCGTCATAGACACGGCCGCCGAAGATGTCGTCGAAGTCCGTGAAGAACTCCTCGGTCAGATTGTCGCCTGCCTTCAGCGTGCGATGGCGCGGCTGCCAGCGAATCGGCTTGCCGCCTTTGCCCTCGTACGTCGCGGTCAGGTCGAGCTTCTTCTCCGGCGGATAGGCATGGGCGAGCGTGCCCGCGCCCTTGCCCTCGAACGGCCCGAGCAGTTGCCAGGCGTTGATCGACGGGAGAAAGACGCGCTCGATCGGCACGACGAACTCGGCCTTGCCCTTTCGCACGGAGAGGCTGGCCGTGACGATGCCGGTCTGCGGTGTGCCGTCGTTCGCGAGCCGGAAGCTCGTCGAGAACGGCTTTTCCTCTGTCAAGGCGGGGGAGGGGTGCGCCCGCGTGGCAGGGCGTTTTCTCCGCGCGCGTTG
>CAYYPB010000113.1:0-7750 GCA_964473405.1 uncultured Planctomycetaceae bacterium | reverse complement strand
CGCGGGCGGTCGACGAAATGCGGCGATCTGGCACTGCAACGCCAGTTCGAGATTGCTGTTTTCTCAAATCCTTGGCAAGTTGCGGGCTCGTCGGGGATCGGATATTCTGGTCTTCAGTGTGGGCGCACTTGGGATTTGGTTGAAAATCGATGCCGTGCCGCAGGGCCGATTACTCCGTCGGGGGTCGGGCTGCGGTCCGCTTGCCGTTGCGTGTGACTGCCTGGATAGGTGGGTTGCTGTCGGTGGCCGAGCTGGGCATCGCTGGAGACGAAGAAACATGATCTACTCAGTCGGTTGCGAATATGGAATCAGGGCGCTGACCAAATTGGCCGCCAACGTGCCGGCGGGTCAGTACCTGCTACTCCGCGACATCCTCGAAGGCACGGAGCTGCCTCAGCATTTCGTCGGCAAGATCTTCCAGACGCTCGTTCGCGAGGAGCTTCTCGTTTCTGCCAAAGGTCGCGGCGGCGGTTTCGCGCTTCGCCGGCCGGGCGAGGAGATCATGCTCAGAGACATTGTCGAGGCGATCGATGGCTCGGCCCGTCAGAAGCGGTGCTTCCTCGGATTCGAACAGTGCCTCAGCAGGGAAGAGTGCCCCCATCACGGCGGCTGCACGAACCTGCGAAGGCAGTTGGATGACCTGCTCGATGGCACCAGTCTGGCGGACCTCGTCAAGATGGCCGCGCAGCGTAAGGACATCAGGAAGACCAAGCGGCGATAGACTCGACCGCATCGCATCGTCAACCTTCCTGAGATGACCGGTCGCTCGCGGTGGCGCGGCGACCGACAAACGCCCGGCGAGGGGGCCGGACGCCATCGCGTAAGGCTGCCGCGTCAGCCCCTTGTATCCCGTTTCATTCAGAGCAACGTTGACTATGCCAACGACTCCCAGCGTCCGTGCCCGATTCGCTCCCTCCCCGACGGGCTATCTCCACGTCGGCGGGGCGCGCAGCGCCCTGTTCAACTGGCTCTTCTGCCGGCGACAAGGCGGGGCGTTCGTCCTTCGCATCGAAGACACCGACATCCAGCGAAACATCGAAGGGGCCGACCAAAAGCTGCTCGACGATCTTCGCTGGTTGGGACTCGACTGGGACGAGGGGCCGGACAAGCCCGGTGCGGCCGGGCCCTGTCGCCAGAGCGAACGACTCGATTTATACGAGGCCGCCATCACCAAGCTCCTGGCATCGGGCGACGCCTACTACGCATTCGACACGCCGGACGAACTCGATGCGATGCGCAGCGAAGCAACGGCCGCGAAACGCAACTTCGTCTATCCCCGGCCCGCAACGCTTCCGACCGAGGCCGATGCCCAGCGCGCACGTGCCGAGGGCAGGCCCGTCGTCGTCCGCTTCAAGGTGCCAGACGAGCCGATCACGATTCACGACGAGATCTTGGGCGATGTTTCCTTCGAGGCAGGCACGTTCGAGGATTTCGTGATTCGCAAGTCCAACGGTTGGCCCACCTACCACTTCGCCGTGGTCGTGGACGATGCGGGCATGAACATCACCCATGTGCTTCGCGCGCAGGAACACCTGATGAACACGCCGAAGCATGTGTTCCTTCAGCGGGCCCTGTCGCTGGCGACGCCGAAGTACGCCCATTTGCCGCTCGTGTTCAACATCGACGGCTCGAAGATGTCCAAACGCGACAAGCACAAGGCCGTCCGCCAGGGGGCCAAGGCGCGTATCAAGGACGGGCGATGGACGGTCGATGACGTTGCTCGCGCAGCAGGCTGCGACGCCGAGGTCGCACAGCGATGGCTCAAGAAGGCCGACGCCGAGTTCACCTCCGCCCAGCTACAGATGGTCGCGACGCAGGCGGATGTCGAAGTGCCCGAAATCGACGTGCATGACTTCCGCGCGGCCGGCTACTTGCCCGAGGCGCTGCTCAACTTCATCGCGCTGATCGGCTGGTCGCCTGGCGACGATCGCGAGAAGCTGACGCGCGAAGAGATGATCGAGGCGTTCTCCCTCGATCGCATCAACAAGACCGCCGGGCGATTCGATCGCGACAAGCTGCTGGCGATGAACAAGGACTGGTGCGCCGATGCGTCGCCTGCTCGGCTGTTCGATGCGTTCAAGGACTATGCCGCCGTCAGCGGCTCGGCGTTGGCGGCGTTGGACGACGCGACGCTGACGCAGTTGCTCGCGGCCTGCAAGGGCTTCCGCGCGTTCCCCGACATCGAGGCCAAGGCCGGCATCCTGTTCGCTCCGAACGAGTCGGTTGTCTATGAGGCCAAGGCCGTCAAGAAAGTGCTGGCCAAGAACGACGGCGCAGGCTACGCGATGTTGGAGCGGCTGACGCCCGTGTTCGAGACGGCCGAGTCGTGGACGATCGATGGTCTCGACGCGTTGATCGACGACTTCTGCAAGGCAGGCGATGCCAAGCTCGGCGACGTTGCGCAGCCCATTCGCGTGGCCGTCGCCGGAAGGCCCGTGAGCCCCGGGATCGCCGACACGCTCGTGCTATTGGGCCGGGACAACACGCTGGCCAGGATGCACCGCTGCCTGACGCAACGCGAACCCTGATCGAAGAGGCGCAAGCGAGCCGGGCCGTCCTCGGCCCCGGTCCCGGCATGATGTAGCAGACATCGAAGAGCCGCGGGCTTTCCCGGCGCGCCGGGACGCGGCCATTCGACGACCAGCGGCCCGTGACACGGTAAGAGAACGGTCGCATCGTCTTGGTCTGACGTCGTCCCCTCGCTTTCCCAGCACCGCGCGGGCTGGAGCCCTCGGCTCTTCGGCGGGCTGGCCGGCGGCCCGCCTTGAATGCACCTTGAATCCGCAGACCGTCACTCGCACAATGGGGCCACATGGTGGATCAACCGACCCAAGACGCCGAGCCCTCGCCCAGCCCTGAGAAGCTGCTCTCGATCGGCATGTACGGCGAGACCGTCGCGGCCTATCGCTACTTGGTTCTCTCGGAGAAGGCCCTCACCGAGGCACATCGCAAGGCGTTCGCCGACATGGCGGACGAGGAGCAGGGCCACAAGGAACGTCTCCAGAAGCTGGTCGCCGAGTTGTTCCCCGACTCGGACTTCGTGCTGAGCCAGGCCGACAAGGACTTGGTCGTGACGGGGCCTCGGCTTCTGGAGATTCGCGATCAGGCTGCCTACGTCGAGACGATGCGATTCATCTTGGAGACCGAGCGGAAGACGGCCCGGTTCTATGCCCGGCACGGCAAGTTCATGACGGACAAGGTGCTGCAATCATTGTTCCACGAGCTGGCGGAAGAAGGGGCCGACCACTACCAACGCCTCAAGGCCCTGGCCGATGAAGCGGATGCGCGGGAGTAAGGCGTCTGGCCAGTGGTGGACGCGCGAACGCGCAATCAGAGCCGCGACCGTGAGGGAGCGCCTGTCGCCCAATAGCGGGGGCTCGTTGTGGGACGACAGGCGCTCCCTTACGGTTGCGGCTCTGAGCGGGCGCGCGTCGCCGCACACTCGCATGGTGAAACCCGTTCCGCCAGCACCTATACTCTCCGGACACACGGCACTCAGACAATGGGATGAACCGACCGCGATAGAGGCGGCATCGACGAGAGGCAGCGACTGATGAGCATCACGCGCAAAGAGGTGATCGAGGCATTGAGGAACGTCCAGGATCCGGAACTCAACCGCGATCTCGTTTCTCTCGAGATGATCAAGACCGTCGACATCGAGAACGACCGCGTCAAGATCGGCGTCGAGCTGACCACGCCCGCCTGTCCGATGAAGGACGAGATCAAAGGCCGCATCGAGGCCGAGTTGGCCAAGCTCGGCGTCGCCGACGTGGCGATCGACTGGAGCGCCGACGTGAAGCAGACGCCCCAGGCCCAGATGTTCCTGCCCGGCGTCAAGAACACCGTCGCCATCGGGGCGGGCAAAGGCGGCGTCGGCAAGTCGACCGTCTCCGTGCTGGGCGCGCTCGGCCTTCAACGCGAGGGTGCCAGCGTCGGGCTCATGGACGCGGATGTCTACGGCCCGTCGATCCCCCAGATGCTAGGCGTCGAAGGGCGGCGACCGCAGATTCGCGATGACAAGATCGTGCCGATCGAGGCGCACGGCATCAAGGTGATGTCGATGGGCTTCCTGCTCGAGCCGGACAGCGCCGTCATCTGGCGCGGCCCCATGGTCCACGGAGCCGTGCAGCAGTTTCTCAGTCAGGTCGATTGGGGCGAGTTGGACTATCTCATCATCGACCTGCCCCCCGGCACCGGCGACGTGCCGCTCACCTTGGCACAGTCGCTGCCGATGACCGGCGCCGTGATCGTCTGCACGCCGCAGGCCGTGGCCCTCGCCGACGCGATGCGCGCGATGAAGATGTACCAACAGCTCAACGTCGAGATCCTCGGCCTCGTCGAGAACATGAGCTACTTCAAGGCCCCCGACACAGGCAACGAGTACGACCTCTTCGGCCGCGGCGGTGCCAGCAAGGCGGCCGCCAAGGCGAAGATCCCCTGTTTAGGCGAGATCCCGATCAACACGGTCATTCGCACCTCCGGCGACGCCGGCACCCCCGGCGAGTGCTTCGCCACCCAAGACGGCGTCACGTCCGAGGCGATCATGTCCTTCGTCCGCAACCTCGCGGCCCAAGTCAGCATGAGAGACATGCGCAAAACGGCGGGGCCGACGTTGAAGGTGACTTGAGGCCGTCTGCTGCCTTTCACACTCCTCAACTCCACGCATCCTCGTTGACTCGCACTCGGCACACAGCCGTGTGTGGGCCATGATGCCGATGTTGGGGTGCCGAGTACGCACCGCTGCGCTGGACGGCCCTCCATCGCTGAGCGTTTGAGACTGTGGGAGGATGTCTGATGCCACCTGTGCGTCACCACATCGGCGCGTTCCCGCCGCCGAACCTGGATTGACCAAAGCTTGTCCCATTGCTCGGCCCGGCCAGCTTGGCTCTCGGCCGTTACGATGCCGTGCTGAGCGAGATCCCCAATCCGCAGGTTCTGCTCTCGCCGCTGACCACGCAGGAAGCGGTACTTTCCAGCCGCATCGAAGGCACTGTGGCGACGATGGCCGAGGTTCTCGAATACGAAGCCGACGCCGGGCCTGACGAATCGGATGCCGAGAAGGTGGCCCACATCCATGAAGTGCTGAACTACCGGAATGCGATTCGTCGAGCCAAGACGTCACTGGCGAAGTTGCCCCCCTGTCAGGTTGTTTGATCCGGTCGGTCCACAAGACACTGCTGCAAGGCGTTCGCGGGAAGAACATGGCACCGGGCGAATGCCGCAGGACTCAGAACCTGATCGGCTTGCCTGGGTGTACGGAGAAGACAGCGCGGTTCATTCCCATCGGCGCTGGAGATCTTCTCGACGGCATGTCCGCTTGGGAGAAGTATCTGAACGCCAACGAGCGTGACGCGCTGGTGCAGTTGGCGATTGTTCACGCCGAGTTCGAGGCATTGCATCCGTTTCTGGACGGCAACGGGCGGCTCGGACGAATGCTCATCCCGCTCTTTCTGTTCGAGTGCAACTTGCTTGCGGCGCCAACCTTCTACCTGAGCGCTTACCTCGAAGCCCGACGAGAAGACTACTACGATCGGCTGTTGGCAGTCTCGCGTGACGGTGATCCGCAGCGAGGGTTTGTTGCGGGTTGCCCGCGAGGCTGGGGGCGACGGACGGCCATCCTGGTGTTTCCTGAGTTGCTGAATATCGCCGAAGGGCATGAGGTGTTTGGAGGCGCATCCTTGGGCCACAAGACACTTTGTGGTGCATGGATCGCGAAATATGCACCACAAAGTAGTTTGAGTCGCACATGTACGCCACAAATAGGCTTGACGCGCAGTCACGAACCACCGATGGGGGTGCTGGGATCGGTCCGGTAACAGAAGTCTGGTTTCGGAACGGCGTTCCAGCGGACTACTTGCGCGGTGCAAATCAGCGTCGGCTGATCGGAGGCTGCGAGCTACTGGGGCCGGAGCGGCAAGACGCCGGCACGCTTGGCGAGGACCGCAGGGGGCGGTGGGGCGTTTGCTTGCCGCTACTCCTTCAACTTCTCAAGCCTCTGGATCGCCTTCTCGATCGCTCGCCGATTGGGTTGGTCCAGCTCGTGCGATAGCGCCTCTTGTAGCTTGGGGATGTCGGCGGGGGCGCCGATGGCTGCGATGGCTCGGATGGCTTCGCGGCGGACGGTGGGGGTTTCGTCGTCCAGCATGAGCTTGCTCAACTTGCCCACCAGCCTCGCCACGGCGAGATGCTCGCGGTCGATGCACGCGGCGACGGCCTGGCAGGCTCGCGAGCGGACGGCGGCCTTCTTGTCGCCCAGCAGGATGACGAGCATGTCGGCGCTGGTCTTGGGGTCTTGCCGGGCGGCCAGGCCCGCCAGTGCCATTCCACGGACACTCGAGGACTTGTCTCGCGTGGCCCTTTGCACGAACGTGAAGTCGTCGGACCGTCCGCTGAAGGCCAACGCGAAGATGGCCTGGGCCCGCGTCTTGCTCTTGGATGATTCGGCGAGCTTCATGATCTTCGAGCGATAGTCCTTCACCAGTTGCGTCAGCCCCTCGCGCGTCTTGTCCATCGCGTCGTACTCGCCGTTGACCCGTGCGGCCTCCCAGGCGATGAGGCTCTTGCCGAGCAGCTTCTTGATCTGCGAGGTCTTCAGCCGTTTGGCCCTGGCCTTCTTCGGATTGACGCGCTGCTCCAACTCGTCGATGGCCGGCGTCCAGATCGAACCGGGCCACTTCTCGCGAAACCGTTGGCAGAGCGATCGCGCGGCGGACTTCTCGTCTTCTCGTTGAGCCGTCAGCGCCTTGGCGAAGACGTTGAGCTGATCGATCATAAGGTCGCGCTGGGCCTCGTTGAGCATCTTGACGCGCTCGAGTCCGACGTTGAGTTCGAGTTCGTATTGCTCGTCGTTGGCCGGTCGCCGGCGCGTGTAGGCGGCCCTACCCTCCATCTTGAGCAGAACGCGGTCCATCCGTGCCCAATAGATCAACGCCTCGGCCCCGATGAAGTCGTGACTCTTCTCCAGTGAGCCCGTGAAGCTGCCTTCGACGTCCATTCCGACGCGTGCCACGACGTTGCCATCGATGCGGACGAAGTCCACAAGCTCGAACGCCTGCGTCCCCTCGAAGCCGCCGCCACGGATGTCGCGTTCCCATCTCCGACCGACCTCGGACTTGCCGCTCGGCCAGTGTGCCACATCGAGCATCGCACGCAAGACGGCCTGCTGGGCATCATCGCAAAGTGGGACTTGGTGTGGATTGTCGCGAGCGCCGCGCGTGACACTGTGCAGCCGCGTGGAACTCTTCGACAGATTGAAAGTCCTGGCCGACGGCAACGGCTTGATGCTCTCGGCACCCTTGAACAGACTGACCACTCGGGCCCGTTGATCGGTCATCATCTGATAGGTCGTCACATGGCCCGGCTTCGCCTCGGCGAGGTTGCACTGCACCCATCGCGCGATCTGGGCATAGCTCAGCTTTTCGACGTGGTCCGCGCGCTGCACCGTGCGATGCGTCACGCGGAGCATCTGGTGGACGCTCAGATGCCCCGGCAGGAGGTTGTTCTTGAACGTGATCCTGTCGGCGGCGTTGGCATCGCCGGGACGAGCGGCGAGGAGGACGGCGGCGGCGAGCAGCAGGGCTCGATAGGCAGGTCTCATGTCGTGACTCCGAGGGCAGGGTCGGCGGGATGCGGTGCGGGCTCCGTGCATTATAGGCGGTCCATCGCCAAGTGACCCGGCCGACCTGATCTTCCTCCGGGTCCATGACAGTTCAGGCGACTTGTGAATCGGGCAAGCGGCGTAGAGCATCGT
>CAYYPB010000112.1:0-7766 GCA_964473405.1 uncultured Planctomycetaceae bacterium | reverse complement strand
TAGCCCAGCGCCCTGCGCGGCGCCGCCTGTGGCAACAAAGCCGGGGATACCTCGTCAACCCGCAAGACGAGGCGTGAACGTGCACTGGGGCTTGCGCCACTCCGTGGCTGGAGGCGGATCGGGAAGTTCACTTTCTTCCCCCCCCTCTTTCTTACCCCTGGACATGGGGGAGGCGATGATACGCGGGCGAGATGAACTGATCATCGTGTTCCCCACCTCCAGAGGAGGTGGCCCACCCGTCTTGGCGAACTTCCGTCGAACCGTTGAGTGTCTCACAAACACCTCCCGGGGGATTATCCACCCTTTTCTGAGTGTCGGCGAATCGTGGGAAAATTCAGTTCTCGCCGCCTCGGAAGAGGTCGTCGATGTCGTTCGGCGCGGCCCATCGGACAGTCCGACATCATGGGCACCGTTCCGACCGTCGTCGAGCCACAGGCTCTCCCGGCGCGCCGAGACGCGGCCGTTCGTCACATGATAGCGCTCCCCCGCAAGGCGCAGCCGCGCGGGCTGAAGCCCGCGGCTCTTCTGCCTGCGGATGGTCTCGCACGAACATACTGAGCGATGGTGGCGAGAGAACGATTGCAGGCCCTCGGCCCGGCCCGTAGCATGACTGGCATGACACGAACAACGCTGCACTTGTCGGTCCCCTCGTTCTTTCGACGCTCCGTCCTGGCGCTGCTCCTGTTGGGGCCGGTCTTGGCCATCGGATGTTCCGGCAACACGAGCGGCCTCTCCTCCACGGTCGACACGCGATACGAGATCGAAGACTGGCAATACAAGGGTGCGAAGGGTCACAAGCTCAGTTCCGACCTCTACACGATCTACACCACCAACCGGCGAAAGCCCTTCATCACCGCTTTGCCGGGCTTCCTGGAATCCTGCTATCACGCTTACGCCGAGCTGCTCCCCAGCCCCGGCGATGTGCCCACGCCCCTGAAGACCTACCTCTTCCAGTCGCGTCGCCACTGGGAACACTTCACGCGAAAGCTCGTCCCGCCCGAACGGGCCGCCACCTACATGAAGATCCGTCGCGGCGGCTTCAGCGAACAGGGCCTCACCGTCTCGCACTACAGCAGCCAACGCGGAACGCTCTCGATCCTCGCCCACGAGGGCCTGCATCAATACCTGGAAGTCACGGGCCGCAGCCGCATCCCGGCCTGGATCAACGAGGGGCTCGCCTGCTACTTCGAGTCGTTCGACCTCGACGCCAGCAATCGGCCCGTCTTCAACCCATGGAAGAACTACCTCCGAACGCCGGGCCTTCGAGATGCCCTCGGTTCTGACGCGCTCATCCCGCTGAAGGAAATCCTGGGCACCAACGCGGGCATCGCCGTCCAGCAGCAGTCCCGCCACGTTCGCAGCTACTACTCTCAGGAATGGTCCCTCATCCTGTTCCTGCTCCGCGACCCGTTGACCAACCGCTACCACGCAGGCTTCCGACGTTTGCTCGACGAGTTGGGTACCGATGGCATGCGTCGCAAGGCTCGGGCTTACCTCGCCGCGGATACGGACGGCACGATCAGCTACGGCGAAGCCGTCTTCCGAGCCTATGTCACGGAAGATCTCGACGCATTCGAGTCGGACTACCGAGCGTTTCTCCACGAACTTCTTGACTTGAAGGAACTCTGAGCACGATGCCATCCCCCGAGAGCGGGCCCGCCCCACGATCCATGACGGACGTCTACCAGAGTCCGCTGGTCGGCCGAAACGCTTCGCGCGACATGGCCGAGCTCTTCTCCCCTCGACGCCGCGCCCTCACCTGGCGAAGCGTCTGGCTCGCCCTCGCCGAAGCTCAACATGAGATGGGTCTTTCGATCACGGCGGGCCAGATCAAGGCCCTCCGCGCCGGGATGGAGAAGGTAGACTTCAAGGCCATCGCCCGTCACGAGAAACGCCTCCGCCACGACGTCATGGCCCACCTGCACGCATTCGCCGACCAGGCCCCCAAGGCCCGCGGCATCTTGCATGTGGGGGCCACGAGCATGGACGTCGTCGACAACGCCGACCTCATCTTGATGCGCGAGGCGCTGACGATCATCCAGCAGTGGCTCATCACCGCCATCGACGCGTTCGCCAAGCGAGCCCGACGGTATCGCAAGCTGCCCTGCCTGGGTTTCACCCACTATCAGCCCGCCCAACTCACGACCGTCGGCAAGCGCATGACCCTGTGGTGCTGGGATCTCGTACGAGACCTAGAGGAGATCGACGCGCGACTGGCGCAGCTTCGACTCCGCGGCATCCGCGGTGCTACCGGCACGCAGGCGGGCTTTCTGTCGCTCTTCGACGGCAGTGCTGCCAAGGTCGCGCAACTGGAACGTCGAGTTGCCGCCAAGCTGGGTTTCAAGGCCTGCGAGCCCGTCACGGGCCAGACTTACTCCCGCAAGGTGGACGCTCAGGTCGTCTCCGCGATGGCCAACATCGCCTCCGGCGTCCACAAGTTCGCCAATGACATGCGACTGCTCGGCAACCTCAAGGAGATGGAAGAGCCCTTCCGCGATGCGCAGGTCGGCAGTTCGGCGATGGCCTACAAGCGCAACCCCATGCTCTGCGAACGGGCGACGGGCCTGTCGCGTTTCGTAATCTCGCTCGCGCAATCGGCCTATCAGAACGCCGCCGAACAGTGGCTCGAACGCACGCTCGACGATTCGAGCAACAAACGCCTGTTGATCCCCGAGGCGTTCCTTGCGACCGACGGGATTCTCCAGATCGTGACGCATGTTGCCCAAGGGCTCGTCGTCTATCCCAAGGTGATCGCGGCCCGAATCGCGGCCGAACTGCCGTTCATTGCCACCGAGAACATTCTGATGCAGGCGGTCGCGGCCGGTGGAGACCGCCAACTGCTTCACGAGCGGATTCGCGTTCATGCCCAGGCCGCCGGCGACCGCGTGAAGCGCGAGGGCCTGGATAATGATTTGCTTCAACGCCTCGAGGACGACCCCGCCTTTGCCGGCGTAGAGATTCGACGCATCACCCGACCCGATGCCTTCGTGGGCCTCGCGCCGCAACAGGTCGACGCATTTCTCAAGACTGTCATCGCGCCCCTGAAACGCCGTCACCGCACGACCGCGCGGCGCCAGCCGGAGATCAACGTATGACCCCGCCATCGATGACGTTGACTGAGCTCGCCGAACGAATCCGCGCGACGAGCTACCTCGAAGGCGATTTCACCCTTCGGTCGGGGCGCAAGTCCACGTTCTACGTCGACAAGTACCTGTTCGAGACGCAGCCGGACATCCTCGTCGAAGTGGGTCGCCGCTTGGCGGAACATGCGAACGAACGCACGACGCGCTCTGCCGCCGCGGAGTTGGGCGACGTGGCCCTGGCCACCGCGGCATCGATCGCCGCGGATCGACCGTTCCTCATCATTCGCAACGCCAAGAAGGGCTACGGCACGGACAAGCCGTTCGAGGGCCGCCTTGAGCCCGGCGACGAGGTACTGCTCGTCGAGGACATCGCCACGACCGGCGGGCAAGTGCTGGAGGCCGCCAAGACCATCGCCGCCGCCGGCGCGACGGTCCAACGCATCGTCGCCGTGGTCGACCGCGGGCAAGGCGCGCGAGAAAAGATCACCGAAGCCGGCTATGCGTTCGAGTCACTGTTGAATGCCAAGGATCTTCGATTGCCGAGCAGTTGAAGAGCTCGGCACCTGTCACATCAGCGCGTGCCCGCTTGGGAGTCGCGCAAGAACAACACCACCGATTATGTCCAGCGGCGTCCCTACTGGCTTGCCGTTTGGCGGATCGACGATTCGCGTGATTCGTGCGCGGCACCTTACGCGTCGGACGCGGGCACTTCATCGTCTTCGACAATCAGCGACAGCTCGACCAGCGCGCTGTACGCGGCCTTTTGCTCTGCCTCTTTCTTGCTGGGCCCCCACGCCCCCGCGAAGCGTCGACCGGCGATGCGCACTGCGATTTCGAAGCACTTGCTGTGATCCGGCCCCTTCTCGTCGAGCAGCTCATAGGTCGGCGTCGCGGCAAGCTCCCGTTGGGAATGCTGCTGGAGTTGGGACTTGAAGTTCTGCTGATGATCGCTCGCCGCGGCGGCCTCGATATGCGGGATCATGCAGCGGAGGATGAACGCCCGCGTGTGATCGAAACCGGCATCGAGATGCATCGCGGCGATCAACGACTCGAACACGGCCGCCGTCACGGACATCGGCAGCTTCGATCGCATCGAGATGCCGTTGCCCAGAAACAGGCACTCGTCCAGACCCAGTTCCTCGGAGATCACGGCACACGTCCTGCCCGAGACGACGGCCGACTTGATCTTCGTCAGGGAACCCTCGAGATAGTCGGGGTAAGTGTTGTAGAGATACTCGCAGACAACAACGCCGAGGACCGAATCGCCGAAAAACTCCATCCGCTCGTTGCTTTCGAGCCGATTGGGGGCAACCGACGCGTGCGTCAAGGCCGACGCGAGAAGAGAAGGATCCTTGAAACGATAGTCGATCGCCTGCTGGCAGCGTTCGAGCGCCTCGTCGCGCATGGATCGCACCTATTGAAGAGAAACGCCTTGAATCAGGCCGATGGCGAAGACCGCTCACGCGCGCCGCGGAAAACGGTTTTCGGCAAGAGCCCGGCCGAATGGCTGTTCAACGAACGGAACGAAACCACCATCCGGGATTTCCACTATACTATCGGGTAACCGCCGAAGCAACTCTACTAGCGCTTCGCTACCGCTGAATTGAGTGGATTCAGTGTAGCGCGGTCCAGCTCCTGCCGGGCCGTGGGACCTGTGGAGCAGACCATGGCCAGGCTGTCGCTTGACCGTGCCCCCATCAGTCGAGAAGTACGGCAGCGCCAACGAGATCGAGGAAACAGTGACAACGACGCGAGACGAATTCGAGACAACCAAACTCCCCTGCCTCACCGACGACACGCCCCCCATCGCCGGCGCCATCAAGCGGCGATACGAGGATTTTCGCGTGGACGAAATCCCCGCCTACGAGCCCTGCGGCGAAGGGGACCATGTCTACTTCAAGATCGAAAAACGCGGTCTCGCCACGATGCGGGCGGTCAACGACATCGCCTCCCAGTTGGGCGTGCCCGCCAGGCAGATCGGCCTCGCCGGCCTCAAGGACGCCCGGGCCGTCGCCACGCAGACTCTCAGCATCGAACACATCGATCCCAAACGCGTCGAGCGTCTCGATATTCCAAGGATCAAGATCCTCTCAGTCTCGCGCCACCGCAACAAGCTCAAGATCGGACATCTCCGCGGCAACGCCTTCGACATCAGGCTTCGCGAGTGCGATCCGACCCGCATCGACGACATTCGCGCCATCTGCGAGCGACTCGCCAGCCGAGGCGTGCCCAACTACTTCGGTCGTCAACGGTTCGGCACGCGCGGCGACACCTGGCAGGTCGGCAAAGCCGTCCTGGCCAACGATGCCGTCACCGTGGTGGACCTGATGCTCGGTCGCCCCGGTCCCTTCGATACGGGTGCCGTCCTGGAAGCGAGGAAGCTCTACGAAGCCGGGGACTTCGACAAGGCCGCCAAGACCTGGCCGTTCGGCTTTCGTGACAACATCCGCGTCTGCCGCCAGCTCGCCCGGGCCAACGGCAAGCACCGCCGTGCCTATCACGCCATCGACGTGCGGATGAAGAAGTTCTTCCTCAACGCCTATCAGTCCTACCTGTTCAACCTCGTCCTCGCCCGGCGGATGCCCGACATCGATCGCCTCGTGACGGGTGACCTAGCCTGGCGGCACGAACGCGGTAGCGTGTTCAAGGTCGAAGATGTCGACGCCGAGGCCCCGCGGGCCGCGGCGTTCGAAATATCCCCCACGGGCCCGATCTTCGGGGTCAAGATGACGCGAGCCGAGGGCCAGCCCGGCAAGACGGAACAAGCAATCCTCGATGCGGAGAAACTGCGTTTGGAGGACTTCAGGGGTCTCAAGCGGATGAAGCTACACGGTTCGCGGCGCCCCCTGCGGTACCAAGCGGAGGATCTCAACATCGACGCCGGCGCCGATGAGTTCGGCCCCTTCGTGTCGCTGTCCTTCAAGCTGCCGGCGGGCTGCTACGCCACGATGATCCTCCAGGAGGTCTGCAAGGACGCGCTGGAAGAAGGGCTTGATACGGAGCGGCCGAATGACTGAGCCCGAAAGCTTCCCGGTTGAGGCCACGCCGGAAGTTGCCGTCCCCGATGCGCCTGCCGCGCCGCCCAAGCCCCTGTACCGGCGTATCGCGCTGCGCATCCTGATCTTTGGTGCCGTGTTCTACGGCACTTGGTGCGGAACGCTCTTCTTCTACCAGGACAAGATGCTTTTCCCCACAGACCTGACGCCCGACCCACTGCCGCTGCTATACAGCGCCCGCACCGTCGAACTCTCGCGCGACATCGGCGACGGCCAACACGTCGTCGCGTGGTTCGTCCCCGGCCCCGACGTCACCGCCGAATCACCCGGGCCGCTGGCCGTGTTCTTTCACGGCAATGCCGAGCTGATCGACCACCAACACACGACGATCGACAACTACCTGCGTCTCGGCTGCTCGGTCCTGCTGCCCGAGTTCCGCGGCTATGGGCGATCCGGCGGCACGCCCAGCGAAGCCGGCATCGTCGAGGATGCCGCCTATTTCTTCGATCTCGCGATCGAGCGACCCGAGGTGGACCCTCGACACGTCGTCATTCACGGCCGCTCGCTCGGCGGCGGCCCGGCTGCGCAACTGGCGGCCCTACGCCCGCCGGCCGCGCTGATTCTCGAGTCCACGTTTCGAAGCGCGGCCGCGATGGCGAGCAAGTACTGGGCGCCGCAGTTCCTCGTCAAGAACACGTTCTATACCGACCGAGTCCTGGCCAAGCTCCGCGTCCCGGTCTTGATCTTCCACGGCACAACCGACAACATCATCCCGGTCGAACACGGTCGCCAATTGCACGAGATCGCCGCCGACAGCAAATATGTCGAATACGACTGCCAGCACAACAACTTTCCCGGCAGCGATTACGAGGACTACGTCGCACAAATCCGACGGTTCCTGATCGCACGCCAGATCGTCGCCGACGAACAGCCATGAGCAACAAACGCAAGGGCGAGAAGAAGAAGAGCAAGAAGTCGGGGCCGCTTCGCCTGGCCGTGCTCGTCTCCGGCGGCGGCACGACCCTCCAGAATCTCATCGACCGCACCCGAGACGGCCGACTTCCTCAAGTCGAAATCTCCGTGGTGATCTCCTCGCGATCTCCAATCGCGGCCAACGCCAAGGCCGAGGCTGCCGGATTGCCGCTCGACATCATCTGCGTGAAGGACTTCCCCAAAGTCGAGAGTTTCAGCGATCAAATCACCTTGAGCTTGGACGTTTACGCCGTCGATCTCGTCGTCCAGGCGGGCTGGCTCTGCTATTGGCAGCTTCCCAACCGCTGGCTCGGCAAGGCGATCAACATCCATCCCGCCCTACTTCCCAAGTTCGGCGGCAAGGGCATGTACGGCCGGCACGTCCACGAGGCAGTGATCGCCGCCGGCGAAACCGAGTCCGGAGCGACCGTCCACTGGGTGAACAACGCCTACGACGAAGGGCAGATCATCCGACAAGAGCGCTGCGAGGTGGGGCCAGACGACACGCCCGAAGCCCTGGCCGCTCGTGTCGGTGCCCTCGAACGCGAGCTCCTACCCCGGGTCGTCGCCCACATCCGCGACGGCCGGGTGAGGCCCCCAAACGCGAACCGCCCCCCCTCTTAGTATGACATCGCTAGGTCGCCATCCAAGGGACGAGCGGCGGGCTTCAGCCCGCGCGGACGTACGAGCAGAGTGGCGTTCCCTCGCATGGAGG
>CAYYPB010000111.1:0-7887 GCA_964473405.1 uncultured Planctomycetaceae bacterium | reverse complement strand
TCGTCGGCGGAAACACGCCCATTCCGCCCCGAAGGCGCGTCCACGAATTCGCCCCAAAGGGGCGACGGAAAGTAGCCACGGGTGGAGCGCAGCGGAACCCGTGGTCGTCGGCGGAAACACGCCCATTCCGCCCCGAAGGGGCGGCGGAACGACTCGCGTGCGAAGCCATGTGCATGCGCGATCCGGCAGGGCAAAGGCGTTCGGCATCCGCCGCCCCTGCCGGGGCGGAATCACGCAGAGGACAATCTCGTTCCCACGGGTTCCGCTGCGCTCTACCCGTGGCTACTGCCCGTGACCCCTACCGGGGTCAATCTCGCCGAGCCCCGCGCCAATCGAGTTCGTTCCGCCAGAGCGCCCACACTAGAAGGAACTTATGGGTGGGGCTAACCGCCCGTTGAGGAACTCGATGTAGCGTCCGCCCCCGTGGCGGACGTCGTTCTTCGCGCGCTGATCGGCGTTCTTTCTCGGCCACAGGGGAGGGGCGACGTTGCTTTCTCAACGGGCTGCCAAGGACTGAAGCCCGCGGCCCTCCTGCCGATTGGCTGTGCTATGCACCGGGTCGAAGCCGCAAGACGAGCAACATGGGCCAGCCTAGGTACTTGCGGGCCCGAGGAGACGCCGCCGCGAGGGCTTCGTCGACGACGTGTTCGCCGATGTGTTCGAGGCGCAGGCCCGCACGCACGGCGGCGGTGAGAAAGTCGGCGATCGTGCTGCCGTGGCTTTGCGGTCGGGTGTCGCGGCCTGTGTCGGGATGGGTGAATCTAGCCTGAATGCCGCGCAGCATCATCGCCGGGTGCATCGCCGAGACGACGACAAAGCCGTCCGGTCGACAGATGCGCCGCATCTCGGCGAAGAGCAGATCCAGGTCGGTGATGTGCTCCAGCACGAGTGAGCAGAGAACGCGGTCGAAGGCGGCGTCCGGCAGAGGGATCGGCTTGGCCAAGTCGTGGTGGATGAACCGTGCCGCGGCCGCGCCCGGTTTGGCCTTGGCCTTGGCGAGCATGGCGTCGGAGAAATCCAAGCCGGTCGGCCGCGCGCCCGCCGCGGCGAGCTTGAGCGTCCATCGTCCGGTGCCGCAACCGATGTCAGCGCAATCCAGGTTGGCAACATCACCGAGCAGCCGAGTGACCTCGGGCTCCTCCATCCGGATCAGTGGGTTGTCCTCGTTGTCGTAGATGCGTGCCCAGACATCGTAGCCTTCTCGCGTGGAGAGAATCTGCGGCGACTCGTCCGACGGTTGCGCGTCACTGTGACACATGGTCAATCACTTCTTCTACGACAAGGGGCCGCCCTGATCGGGCGACCCCTTGCGGATACCTTGCGATGCGCCGGACGGCCGCGCGGGCTGAAGCCCGCGGCTCTTCTTCGGGCGGCGAGCCGGCGTTGCGGTTTCTAGCGTCGGGTCTTCTTGGCCTTCTTCTTGGCGATGTTGAGGCTCTTCTGGATCAGGGCGACCTCGGCGACGATCGGGGGGTGCGCCTCGATGAGTGCCGTGGCCATCGCGGCGGTGTTGCCGGCGAAGACGCGGCTGACCGTGTTCTTGACGATCTGCTTCTGCATGACTTCAGGCTTCTTGGTCGAGGAGAAGAGGAAGGCCTTGCCGACCGGGCCCTTGACCTTGCTGACGAGGCCCTTGGTTTCGAGGCGTGTCAACAGCGTGACCACCGAGCCGTGGGCCATGGGGCGATACTTGACCATCTTTTCCTTGATGCGCTTGGCGGTGATGGGGGCGTCTTCCCATACGCAGGCGAGTACGTCCAACTCGGCGTTCGGAATCGCAGTGGCATCTATCTTGGCGGTCGAGGTCTTGGTCTTCTTACGAGCTTTCTTTGCCATGGTTTGTCCCTTCAACTTCTTCTATTCGAGAAACGTAAACTTCTGGAAAACGAAAACGCCCGACTGCGGTCGAGAGGAGTGCTCCCCTTGAAGCCGCATGGGCTTACAATGCTGTCACCTCTAATCGGCATGGACGGTGGATCGCGCCGGACAAGTAATTAGACAGAAGACGGTCATGATATGCAAGAGGCCGCGGCCGGATTCGAACCGGCGAATAACGGATTTGCAATCCGTCCCCTTAAACCACTTGGGTACGCGGCCAAGATCGCCCTTCCACGGCGGGCGATGGCTTATCCCCTATTTGTAACGCCAAGCAGCCGCCGGGTCAATCGCCAGGCCGGCCCACACATCGGGCCGTTTCGGTCGTTGCGAGCAGCCGGCCCATGTCGCCGAAATCTCACGCTCACCGCCTGCGCCGACGGACTCCCCGTTCGCCCCAAGCGAGCGGACGTGGTATCCTACGGCCGTCGAAACCGCTGTCAATTTGCATTACCGGGATTTCTCTTGTTTTTACGATCCTCATCTTTGCCGATAACCCCCGCCCAAGGGCCCGCGCCGATCGTCTCGCGAACGCACCGCGACGAGGGCGGGACCGTCCGGTTCTGCTTGCCGACCTCCGACGGCCACGAGATCGAATCGGTGATCGTCCCCATGGGCAAACCCGGCGGCGGCTGGAAGAGCCTTTGCCTCAGCACACAGATCGGATGTGCCAGGGCCTGCGCTTTCTGCAGAAGCGGGCAGGCCGGCTTCACTCGGAACTTGACCGTGGACGAAATCCTCGCCCAGGCCGCCGCCGCCACGCGAAGCCTGGGTGCCAACATTCGCAACGTGGTCTTCATGGGCATGGGCGAGCCGCTGGACAACATCGACAACGTCATCGAAGCCGTGACGCGGCTCCAGGACGCGCGGGAGTTCGGCATCGCCCGGCGCAGAATCGCCATCTCCACCGTGGGTCGGTGCGATGGCATCCGCAGGCTCGCCGCGTTGGGTTGGCGACGGCTGGGGCTCGCCGTCTCGCTGAACGCCTCGAACGACGAGGTACGGTCGCAGATCATGCCGATCAACCGGTTGGAACCCATGGCGGCCTTGCGCGAGGCCATTGCGTCTTACCCCGTGCGCGGCGGGGGCCATGTTCTAGTCGAGTACGTCCTGCTCGCCGGGGTCAACGATCTGCCGCAGCACGCTCGGGAGTTGGCAGCCTACTTGAGGGGCCTGCGAACCTGCGTGAATCTGATCGCCTGGAATCCGTGCGATGGGATGCCGTTCCGATCGCCGGACGCGGGTGCCGTCGCCGGGTTCAAGCAGATCCTCATGGATGCCGGGCAACTGGTCTTCGAACGCTCTGCGAAGGGACGCGGGGCGATGGGGGCGTGTGGGCAACTGGGAGGCGCGGGCGCGAAGGCCGTTCTCGGGCGCCCCCGGTCAGAGCCGCAACCGTAGAGTCGCCAGCGCCGCGTTCGCCGGCGCGGCCACCTTCAAGAACTACACTGCTGCGCCGCCGGGGGGATCCGCGTGGGCGTGCGTCGCGTTCGCTCGGCAGCTCTGCCGTCAAGCCCGAGTGCGGCGACGGTTTGCGTCCTGGGCCTGTCCTTCGAGACTCTGGGGACGGCCGATTGCAGCGCCGTCGGGACAAACTCCGCCAGGGTCATGCAGTCGCCATGCCATCGGCACTGCGCGTGTTCGCATCGTGAGTCGGATCGGCCGAAGCACTGCTCGTTGCCTTCGTACTTCTGCATGGCGTGGACCATGTTCATGTCGGTCATCCGACCGGTGGCGAGCGCAAGCCGTGTGGCTCTGTCCCGAGCGATGTGCAGTTCCAGCATGGAGGGGCCCTTTCCCGATCTTGTCCGCGTCACTTCGGAGTCATCGCTCCGTTACTTATGATCGACCGGGAAGCGGACGCGGTTGAGCAGGAACTGGGCGGACGGGGCCCTCCATGTTGGGTTGGCGGACTCGGCGCATGAACTCAGTCGGCAAGCCTGCGGATCACCGTCCACCGGCCTGGCGCCGAGTGCCGCAGGGCGAGTCGAACCTCAGTTCGAGGATCCGAGGATGTGCCGGTCGAACCAGGCTAGATCCCACATCATTTTGGCCTTGCGGTTCTTGTACTTCGTCAGGCCGTGAGGTTCGCCCGGATAGACCACCAGCTCCGTGGGAACGTCCACATAAAAGCGCAGGGCTCGGTAGAGTGCCTTGCTGTGGGCCGGTGGGCATCGCGGGTCGCTGCCGCCGACGTGGATCAATGTCGGCGTCTTAACCTTATCGAGATGATAGATGGGCGACGCGTGGCGGTAGGCGTCGGGCTTCGACCAGGGCAAGCCCTGCGTATAGTTAATGACGTGACCCGGTGTGTCCTCGCTGCCCCACTGGATTACCATGTCCAGGACGCCGGCCCCGCTGCTGGCCGCCTTGAAGCGATCCGTGCGCGTGATGAGGCAATTGGTCAGATAACCGCCGTTGCTCCAGCCCATCACGCCGAGCCTCTGGGGGTCTGCGATGCCGCGATCGACCAGGGCATCGACGCCCTTGAGGATGTCCTCGACCTCGATGTCGTTCTCGCGGCCGACGAGCTTCGTCATGAAGGACCGGCCATAACCCGTGGATCCGTGGTAGTTGACGCTGAGCAGGGCATAGCCCTTGGAGGCCATCAGGGCGCGGCCGTAGATCCAGAGCCGGAACTCATACATCGTGGCCGACGTGGGACCGCCGTGGATCTCGACGATCGTCGGCAGCGGGCCATCGGCCGGCTTGTAGTCTGGCGGCAGCTCCAGGATAGCCTCGACCTCGTCGCCATCGGCACCGGGGAATCGGAAGACCGAAACCTGCGGGAGCTTCCAGGTGTCGACCTGTGGGTTGGCGCGGGTGATGCGGTGAAGGTTATCAGACGCTTGTCCGACGCGGCCGTGGAAGATGTCGCCCGTGTGCGTCGTCGTGCTGAGCGTGACGGCGAAGTCGTCGCCGGCGCGATCGAAGCCGAAGCTCCCCACGACGACCTCGCCCGGCGTCAGTTCGACCAGCCCCTTGGCGAGGTTGGACCGGACCGATTGCAGGGCACAGAGCCGCTTGCGGGCATGCGACTCGCCGATGAAGCACAGATCGCGTGTGTCGCCCCGCCATTGGAACTTGGCACTGGCGATGTCCACTTCGTCCGGTCGTTCGAGCATGGCGAACGTTGCCGAACCGCCCTGCCACTCGGCTGCGAAGATCTCAGAGGGATGACCGTCGAAGGAGATGGAGAACGCCAGCGCGGAGCTGTCGGCCGACCACGCGAGACCCTCGACCCAGCCGTATGGCGACGGATGACCCGCCCGCCAGCCGTCTTCGGTCAGAATGGTGACGGTGTCGGTCTTGGCGTCGTGGATGTCCACGCGCGACCAGCCTTCGTTCGTGATGAGATTGCCATCGGGCGTTGTGATCATGGCAATCCGGGCACCGTCTGGAGAGACGGCGAACTCCTGGATCACGCGGTCCTCGTCGACGCGTTTCTCAGCCTTCCAAGTGGTGAGGTCGAGCTTCCAGAGCTGGGTGTACTCGACGACGCCGTGGCCGTATTCGAGGTGGTCGTGCGTCTCCCGCATCTCCTTGAAGTCGTCGGCGACCACTTCGTTCGCGACCGTGTAGTAGAGCGAACGACCGTCGTGCGATAGCTCGTAGTCCAGGATGCCGTCCTCGACGCGGGTGACGGCGAAGGGCTCGCCGCCGTCGGGCGAGATTCGCCAGACTTGCTGGTCGCCGTTGAAGGGCGGTTTCTTCTCGCCGGCGCGCTTGCGGCTGCTGGCGAAGTAGATGTGCTTGCCGTCCGGACTCCAGGTGATATGCCCATCGTTCTTCGGGTCGAACGTCAGGCGACGGACTTCCTTGGACTTGGCATCGACCACCCAGATATCTCGATTGCGTCGATCCAACCCCTTATCCCAACGAGATTCGGTGTAGGCAATGTGGCGACCGTCGGGTGACATGACGCAGTTGGACAGAACGCCGAGCGTAAAGTAGTCGTCCGGCTCGATGTCGTGGGTACGGTCCGCCGCATGGGCCGGCGAGGATGTCAGGGGACAGGCGGCGAGAAGCAGAACGCTCAGGAAGACGGCGCGGCGGATCGGCATTTCGGTTCTCCAACGGGTCGTGCGGATGGGGGCCGGCCGCGGGCCGACGCAACGATCAGCACCTACACGACGGCGAACCCAGGCTGGAAGTATAACGGACTGCCGGCCCTGGGTTCTCAGGAGCGATAGAGCCGTGCGGAGGCCGGCCTGGGCTGGACGGAATCCACGGACTGCCCGCTCGGGGCCGCTGATGAACGTCCCGAGAACGACTCAGAGGATCATCTCGCCGGCGCAGTCGCGCTAGGCGAACGGGGAGCACCTTCGTGCAAGACGATGAAACGCTCGGCCATTTCCACAATGATGCTGCGGTAGGGCTTGGACATCAGAATCGAGCTGTGATCGAAGCCCGGAACGATGAAGACGCGAGCATCGCTGCCGAGCCGCTTCAATGTTGCCTTGAGTCTTTCCGTCGCCCCTTCCAAGTAGAAGTTGTCCTCCTGGCCCATGATCACGGTGATCTTGCCGGCCAGTTTCGGGCCGAGTGCGTCCCATTCTCGCTCGATCTTGGCGACGATGTCGTACCGCCGCCACGCATCAACCTCGCGCGCATTGATCTCGCCGGTTCGGCGATCAAAGAGCAACCGCGGCGTGCCGTCCGAGGAGCGAGAACCGAAGACCGCTTCAAATGAATGGAGCTGGCCGCCCGGTCCGATGACGTCTTCCAACTGTGCGAAGTCCTTGAACGACAATCGGATTCTCCCAGCGTGGCGGATTTGCGGTCGCGGTTTCCCTTCGCCGTCCGTGTACAGATTGGTCTTCGGGTCGTACAGATTCACGCCGCAGAAGTCATGGAAATCGACCGGATCGGGCGAACCGGCCCAGACGCCGCCGAACAGCTTGGGATAGCTCACCTGCAGCCAGAGGCTGCTCCACCCGCCGGAGGAATGTCCGTAGAGAAATCGGCCGTGGGCTTCGGGGACGAGGCGAAACTTCTCTTCCAGGTGTGGGATCAACTCCTCGGTTAGTGCCCGGCCCCAGGGGCCGTTGTTGTCGGAGTCCGCGAAGACGTGGTGTCCCAACGGGCATGATGCATCGAGCCCAACGTGGACGAAGGGCACGCTGCTCTTACCGAGCATCCGCGCCATCCTGAGAGACTGAAAGTCGTCGCCGCCAAAGCCGGGGATGATGTAGATCGCGCCGAACCGGCGATCGGGCTGCTCCGCATAGGCCTCGGGCAGACGCACCATCGCCCGCATGAACACGTCGCGGCCATGAAACGAGGAGAGACACTTACTGCGCAGGCGAACTTCGACAACCCGGTCGATCGGTGGCTTGGGCCTCTCGGTCTTGATCCGACGATCGATGTGAAGTTTGACGATGCCGCCTTCGGAGGGGTCCAGGTCTCGCTGTATCCAATCGCCGTAGAAATTGCCGGGCGCTCCGGGGGAATGAGCGATGAGGGCGTTCGCATGCATGACCGCACGGATCTGGTATCGCTTCGGAGGTAGGTCCTTCAAGGCGTATGGAAAACCCCTGGGTTCGCGAACGCGGAGCGGTCGGCCAGGCTTCCAATCCACGACGTCGAGCGAGAAGATGGGTTGCTTGCTTGTCCAGGGCCAGTCGCCAGGCGGACGATGGCGAAGCCTCTCCAGTAGTGAGGTGGAGGACTTGTCGCTGAGCAGAATGTAGACGCGTCCGCTGAAGGGCGAACTGCGGAGGGTCTCGTCGAAAGTGAGTTCAAACTCAAGCGGATCGGCCTCGGCGGCGATGGCCGGGCGAATTGCCAGGAGGATGAGCCACATGACGCAACAGGGGATCGCTCGGCTCTTCATGGTTGGCTACCGGTATGACAACTGGATCTGAGTGGGCGAGCGAAACGCACACACCTGAAGTGGAACAGGCTATCCTCAGTGCGGCGCAGCTGCAAGTCTGCGTCGGCGAGGCAGACGCAGAGGGGTCCATGACAGTTCAGGCGGCATAGATCCGAGCCCCCAACGAGGGTTCCCGA
>CAYYPB010000110.1:0-7915 GCA_964473405.1 uncultured Planctomycetaceae bacterium | reverse complement strand
CGCGCGGAGGGGCTCGCCCCCCCTCGCTGCCGGAGCCCGCATCATTCGATCCACCCCCTCCCCCTGCGGCGAGTCGCTCGACATCGCCGACCAGTGATCCGGCCCCGGCAGCCGAGACGCTGACCACGACCGATGTTCGAGCCGTCGGGCTTCGACGGCGGTGGAGCGAGCTCGCGCTCCTCGTCTCGGGCGCGGCCGAGGGCTTGGCGCACGCCCACAAGCAGGGCGTGATCCATCGCGACATCAAACCGCAAAACCTGATGTTCGGGACCGACGGGCAGTTGCACATCATGGACTTCGGCCTGGCGCGGTTGCTGGACGAACCGAGCGTCACGGTGACGGGCGAGATGCTGGGCACGCCCGCGTACATGTCGCCCGAGCAGATCGGTGCCGACCGCAAGAAGATCGACCATCGCACGGACATCTACTCGCTCGGCGTGACGCTGTACGAGCTGCTGACGGGGCGGCGGCCATTCGAAGGCGCGACGCGGGAACAGATCATCGCGCGCATCTATTCGAACGAGCCGCGCCCGCCGAGGAAACGTAATCCGCAGGCACCCATAGACCTGGAGACGATCTGCCTGCGGGCCATGGAGAAAGACCCGCGCCGGCGATATCAGAGTGCCGCGGAGATGGCGGCGGACCTGCGCCGCTTTGCCGAGGATCGGCCGATCCTGAGTCGGCGCGTAAGCCCGGTGGAGAAGGCGATCAAGTGGGTGCGCAGACACCCGGCGATGACGGCGATCATCGCGTTGGGTTTGACCATCGCCGTTGGGGCAACGCTCTGGGTCGCACAGTCCATCAAGGATCGCCACCTTCGTGCGAACGTGCTAGTGAATGAGGCCATCGGCCTGCTCGCCTATGAGGACTATCGCGATCCGGCACCGGCCCTGGCCAAGCTGGCCGAGGCGGGGCCGTTGGGCCCTGACGAATCGTCGTACCGCAGGGCCCTTGCGCTCGCGCATTTGCTGGACAACCCAAAGCTTGCGGTCGATCACATGACCGCCGTCCTCCAGCGCGAGCCGGATGACACGGACTCGATGTACCTGCTGGCATGGGCCTTGCGTCGCGACGGTCGTGCGCAGACCGCGAGGCTCTGGATCGACCGTGCCGATGCGGCCGGCGGACCGACGAAGGCGCGGGGGTGGTTCTTCCTGGGACAAGCCGTCGTTCGCTCCGACCCGATTCGGGCGGAGGACGCCTACCGTGAGGCCACACGACGACGGGACCGGTACGTCCAGGCACAGATTCACCTGGGCCGCGCGCTGAACCACCGGATGTATCACGAACGACAACTGGACAACCTGGGCGAAGCGCTGAGGGCGTTGGAATCGGCCTGCGCGTTTCAGCAATCCAAGGCATATCCTCGCTACTTGCTGTCCATCGCGCATCGGCTTGCGGGGGAGATTATCTACGGACGCATCGCACCTGAGGATCACAGTGCACGGGCCAAGGGGGAACGGGCCAAGGGGGAACGGAAGAAAGCTGATAAGCACTTCGAGCAAGCCCTGGCAGAGGCCAAGAACGCGCAGGTAGCCGAGTCGGACAGCTCGCTCGGCTACACCTGCGAGGCGGAGTATTGGGAGAGCCGTGGCGATCTGGCCAAGGCAATTGAGGCGCGGGATCGCGGCGACGAGTTCTGCGTGACGCCGAGTGCGCGCATCGAGTTGTATCAATACCGCTGGCGGCTGCTCTACTGGGACGGCCAGTTGGATCGGGCGATGGATGATCTCGAGCAGCTTGCGATCCTGTGCCCTGACGGTGATCCCTTGCACGCATGGTACTCGCGGCTCTTCCGTGCGCTGCTGCTCAACGACCTCGGCAAACGGGAGGAGGCGATCGGGCTGGTGCGCGAGGCGGCGGCCGCGCGACCGACCGACTTTCGGACGGTGACCTCGGCTTCGGCGATGCTGCGGATCATGGATCGCTCCGATGAGGCCGATGCGCTGCTCGCCTCGCACGCGGAGCAGATCGACTTTGAGGCCGGGCGATTCGGCATCATCTCCCCTGACAGCCTGCGGGCGTTCTACGCGCTCTGCCGCCGAGAGCAGACGCTGGACGGCCTGAAGGCTGTCGCCGGCGAGCTCGGCGATGAGAATCTCTTCTGGGCCGCCCCCTATTTCCTCGCCGCAGGCGAAGCCCTCGGCCGAGCAGATCGCCAGACCGCCCTGGAGCTCTTTCGGCGTTGCGAGCAAACCTACGACTTTGACGACTATTGCTACTTGGCCAGGGTCATTGTCAGAAAGATCGAGGCGGACCGCCGCTGGCCCCACGGCTAGTGCATCGTCGCACTTGCTTCTGCGGGTTCATCGCTCGATGAGCTTGTGGCACAGGCGTCCCGCCTGTGGTCCCACCGGCGGGACGCCGGTGCCACAGAAGCGTGGTCCCACCGGCGGGACGCCGGTGCCACAGAAGCGTGATTTCACCAGCGGGACGCCGGTGCCACAGAAGCGTGGTCCCACCGGCGGGACGCCGGTGCCACAGAAGCGTGATTTCACCAGCGGGACGCCGGTGCCACAGAAGCGTGATTTCACCGGCGGGACGCCGGTGCCACAGAGAGGTTGGGGGCCTCGCCAGCCCGCAAGACGAGGCGTGAAGGCACACGAGGGCCGTTTTGGTCCGCTCCCTGCTGTCTTCTCGGAAAAAGCTACGGCCGACCGCGCTGATCTCTTCGTCATCAGGGGCGGATCGGTTATGCTGGAGTGGGGACTAGGCTCAGCCATGCGAAACAGAACAGCCCGGCGATTGCCCCGCCTAGTGGAGGTGGCGGGCCGCAGAGCGACCCCATTAGGAGTGAGAAGCCATGTCTGCCGCACTGACTATCGTGCGCCTGTGGCGCGTGCCCTTCGCCCTGTGTGCCGTGAGCGTATTGCTGTTGGCAGTACCCGCCCTGGGCCAGCCTCATGCTCTGGTACCGCTGCCCACACCGCACTTCTCCATCGACGCCGCGTCGCCGGAGGCCCCTGCGCTTGGCACAGCCAGCGTCTTGAACAAGCCGGGGCCGCGTGTGGTGTACACAGCGCAGGGCCTTGGTTTGCCCGATGCGCTGGACGAACTGGATGGTCTGTCGGGCAATCGTTCAGACGTACCTCCCTCACAGCAGTTTCTGCTGATGTTCGGCGTCGATCGGTTCTCCGTCGGTTCGGTGCCTCCGGATGCGGCCTTGGCGGCGACGGGACGGATGTTCAACGTCCAGGATCAGGCGGCTCGCGACCAAGCCCCGGCCGATCTCTACTTGGGATTGTCGGGCTTCACGCGCGACGCGCTTCCAGGGACACCGAGAGGCCCGGGCAACAACATCCTGGTCGTCAATCAGGGTGACACCGGCGGCGTCGACAAGGATCTCTCGCCGAAGAAGGCGCCGATCGTCGGTACGCCCGACCCAGAGCTGAAGTCCAACTCGACCTCGACGGCCTACACCGGCAACCCCGCTCGAGGCGCAGGGCGGGGCGTCGGCGGAGAATTGCTCCCCGTCTATTTCACCGTCTCGTCGAACAGTCCCTCTCTCATCGTTCTGCCCGGCCTCCCCGGGACGCAGAGCGGTGCCGACGTGTTCATCGACAACGACCCGCTCACCGGTGGCACCGAAGCCCTGTTCGTCAGCGCGGCCGACTTGGGGCTGATAGGCGGGCAGGCCGGCGATGACATCAACGCGATCGTTGTCTTCGACAACACTAACGTCGGTGTGTTCGATCCGGGCGTCGACGAAGTGATGTTCTCGCTCGCCGAAGGTTCACCGTCTCTCGGTGCGCGAAGCGCGGCCGATGTCTTCATTTCGCAGGGGATCGGCCTGTTTGGTCCCATCGTGCAAGCCAACGACATCGGGCTGCTGCCGACCGACAACATCGATTGTCTCGAAGTCGTCGCGACGGATGATTCGGCGACGAGCATTTTCAACCACGCCATCTTCGTAGTTTGGCCCGGCGATTTCATTCCGGACGGCCATCTGGACCCCTTCGAATGCGGGGCGTTTCAGATCTGCTACAGCGGCGAGAACGTGTCTTTCGACACGAGCGGTACCGCAACGATCTCCGTGAACGTCGGGCCGGGGGCGAGTTTTTCCCCGGCCGATATCTTTGTCGAAACCGGCGACACGGTGCGGTGGACCTGGGTGGGCGGTTTCCACAACGTCGTCAGTGGTGACGCTGTCGGTCTCGTCGGGACGCCGGACGGCATCTTCACCTCTGGTCCGCCCACTTCGGCCGCAGGAACGGTTTACGATGTTCTCTTCGATGACGCCTTCCTCAGTGCCAACCCGATGCCCGGTGCCGCATATCCGTACTTCTGCGAAGTACACGTCGGGTTCGGCATGACCGGGTCGGTCACGGTACAGCCGCATCCTTGCGCGACTTACGACGTGGATTTCGATGGGGATGTCGATTGCGAAGACTGGCGTCTCTTCAATGTGGTCTACTCGGAAGCGTCGGGCACGCCGTGTGACCTGCTCAGTATCCCCAACTTCGTCGCCGCTTTGCTGGGCAACCCGGCCGTCCCGGCACACGAATGCATGGCGGACATGAACGGCGACCTCAGTGCCGACGGGCTCGACATTCAGCCGTATATCGACAGGCTCCTGCCCTGAGGCGGCTGGGGGCCGCGAGCGTCACGACCAGACGCCCGGCAGCTTCTTCCTGCACTTGGGACAGACGCCCCGCCTCAGCTTGTTCTCCAGCACCTTCAGGCCCAGGCGCTGAATCACCGACTGACCGCAGCCGGCGCAGGTCGTGTTTGTGTCCTCGTGCGGGGCGATGTTCGACGTGTACACATAACGGAGCTTCGCCGCGCGGGCGATCGCACACGCGGCCTCCAGTGACTGGACAGGCGTACGCGGCAGGTTCTTCAGCTTGTACATCGGAACGAACCGTGCGAAGTGGACAGGCACATTGCCGCCGAGGTTCTTGCGGATCCAACGGGACATCTTCTTGATGTCGTCGTGTGCGTCGTTGTAGGTGGGCACGATCAGGTTGACGATCTCCAGCCAGCATTTCGTTCGCTTCTTGATCGTCTGGAGGGCGTCGAGGACCGGTTCGAGGTGTACGCCCAGCGAGCGATAGTAGAACTCCTCGTCAAAACCCTTGAGCGATACCGAAAACGCGTCGACGTACTTGGCAAAGTCCAAGAGCGGCTTGGGCTCGATGAAGCCGGCCGTCGCCACGACGACCTTGAGTCCCGCCCGCTTAGCGGCCTTGGCGACGTCCTTGCCGTACTCCAGGAACGCGACGGGTTCGGTGTAGTTGAAGGCGATCGTCTCGATGCCCTTTCGCTTGGCCGCCGCGACCGCCTCGTCGGGCGTCAGGTTGAACGTCTTGATCTTGTCGGGCTTCTTTTGCGATTGCTGCCAGTTCTGGCAGTAGATGCAGCGCAGGTTGCAGCCGCCGACGCCGATGGTCAGGGTGCGCGTACCGGGGTGCCAGTGGTTGAGCGGCACCTTTTCGATCGGATCGATGCGCAGGATACACGGATTGTTGTAGGCCCTGGAATAGAGCTTGCCGTCGACATTGGTACGGGTGCGGCAGAAGCAGGTCTCGCCCTCGTTGAGGACGCAGTGCAGCGGGCAGACGAAGCACTGGATACGCTTATCGGGAAGGCGCTCGTAGAAGTCGATCTCTCGCTCGAACGGTGTCGGTGCCCCGGCGAGGGCCTCAGAGACGGAGGGGCCCAGCGTGCAGGCGGCACAGGCGACGCCCGCACTGCGGCACATCGTGGAGAGAAAGTCTCTTCGGTCGGGATGTTGGGCATTCATAGCGTTACCCGTAGGAGTACCGTTGTTCAAGGAACCGCCCCGCTAGAACAGTTCAGACTCTAGAAAGCAAACGCCACGGGCAGTGATCAGGGCCGCGATCGTCAGGGAGCGATCGTCGAACATCACTGAATCCCTTCTCTATCGAGCGGTGGGCGCTCCCTTACGGTCGCGGCTCTGATCGCCTCGGCTGATCGCGACCCACGGAACACATCGTCTCGAACCGAGAATACTCTACTCGCGACGTTTCTTGGGCTTTCGCTTGCCTTTGCCCTTCTTGCCCTTGCCGTCGATCGCGCAGCCCTTCTCGCAGTTGCCCGCTTGCGGGCCGTCGGTCAGCGCGGTCGGCTCCGGAACGATGCCGTCGGCGAGCTGCTGGCCTCTGAGGCGAAGCTGGGCTATGAACGAGGGCTTGAGCATGAACTGCGCTACCGGACCGGGCAATCCGCGAGACCGTGAGAGGCGGTTGACCTTCTTGCGGAGTTCGTCGATCTGGTGTCGGGGGGCGATCTGCTCGGCCATCTCGGCCTTGTCGAGTTCGAAGTCGACGTCCGACATTTCCGCCGCGGCGCGAGCCGTCCGCAGGAGTAGCGAGCGTCGCTCGCGGCGCTGGGCATCGCGCAGCCGTCACAGCCTCTCGATCTCCAGCTCGAGAGTCTCATCAACGAGACGCGCCAATCGTCTGGCCGGCAGACTCCTTGCACGCTTGAGCCACTGTTCCTCCCGGCTGTGGTCGTTCGCCTGGCCCACGCGGACCGGGTTCTTCAGGTTCTTCGGCGGCACGAGACAGGCCTTGTAGTGCGCCAGTACCGCTCGTTGAGCCGAACTGAGGGTCCGTTCGACGGCCGATTCGAGTCCCTGGCGGAGTTGTTGTCTCTGCTCGTGAGGGTTCGGTCGTCGTCCCTTTCGGCCATGGAAGCCGCCGATGCTGCCGCGTTGGGCGACCTTGCGAGCCGGCTTGCCGATGGCCTCGTGCTTGGACAGGAACTCGTGGTACCAGTCCACCATTCGCTCGGTCTGCTTGAGGCTGAGATGCAGGCCGTTGATCAGGTTCCAGTTGTTGATCTCCGCGCGAAGCTCGCCGACCTCGGCTCGTGCGCCGTCGTATTCGTCGATCGGAAACGAGCGCGTACCACGGTCGTGGACTTCGGCCGCTTGGAGCATTCGGGTCGACGCGCGCGTGCCGGTGATGCCGCATAGGGATGAGGCGGCCGCCGGATGCAAGAGATAACGGCCGATCGTGCCGGCCCGGGGATGCACGCTCTTCTGGACGTCGCGAAGCTCACGCCGCGTGCGAGAGAGCTTGTCGTTGTCTCGGCCGTTGCCGGCTCGCCTGTTGCGTTGGCGAGCCTTGCCGCCGCGTTTGCGATTGCCGCGTCGGTCGTTTTGGCGAGCCTTGCCCCTGCGACCTTGGCCGCGGCGATTCTGTGCCTTCTGCCACGGGTTGAACTGCTCGACGAGGTCGGCCTGTTCGTCGGTGAGGATCTCCACCGCCTTGGCCTCGAGATCGATCAACTGCTTGGCAAGCTTCTCCTGCGTCATTCGAGACTTGTGGCTGAGCCGTGCGGTCTTTCGCTCGACCTTCGGCGTGAAGCCCTGGTTCAGGCTGTCCTCTCGGGCGAACTCGCCGAACGCCACGGTCATCTGCGGCAGCAGCTCGGACTGGGCCTCATAGCCCTCGACAAACAGCCCCGCCGCGACGTCCGAGAGGCCGAGCAGTTGTCGGGCCTGGTCGTCGGTCAGTTGAAGCTCGTCCACCAGCCGCCGGCAGGCATCGGAATGACGCTGCCGCTCGGCCCGCCCCTTGGCCAGCGTATCCTCCGCCCCCCGAGGCGGCGGATCCTCGGCCAGCGCAAAGCCCCCCACCGCGACGAGTAGCGCCGCCGCAAGCAACCCCTGAAAGGTCCGGTATCGAGAAAGCATGGACATGGCGATTCTCCCTGCTGATGGACAGAGGTCTGAGGACCGGTCGCCCGGCGCCAGACAGCGACCCGCATGATGGCCGGACGCCCCCGCCAGGACAAACGACCGAGCCCAGGTCGTATTGCCACGCGGTCGGGTGATATTTGATTGTACCACGGCGAAGCTGGGATTCAGCAAGCGACGCAGATGGACACCAGCGGAAGAGCCGCGGGCTTCAGCCTGCGCGGTAGTTCCATGCAAGTGAACGCTACT
>CAYYPB010000109.1:0-7961 GCA_964473405.1 uncultured Planctomycetaceae bacterium | reverse complement strand
AATACAAAGTCAAGTTCCTGTTGACTTGTTTTTCGTTTTTTTCTTGCTGGGCGACATGCCATAGGTCAGGGCCGTGCGAGGGCTTCTTCGATGCGCCCCCCTGGCGTCTTGCCGACAACGAGTGCGTAGAGGCGTGGACAACTCTACTGCGGTCGATTTCGCAGACTTAGACTTGTTTGTGGCGAAACTGGCTTTTCCCGATCTCTCTTGGCCCCCGGCTCCGCTCCCCCGGGGGAGTCGCTTGTGGCCCCGTCGGCCGTGCCGACGCCCGGCAGGGCCGGGGGCTTCGGAGCGATTCCGTTCTCCAATCCACCCACGCACAAAGCCGCCGATGGCATCGATGGCATCGGTGGCCCTGCCGGACCGCCGGCCGGCCCGGGGGCCGGACGCTACTGGGACCGCCGATAGGTTCGGCGGCTACTGTGGGGCGACGCCCAACGTCTGATAACCTGCAGAAACACGACCCGGGCTATCACTTCAGTTCGCCCCCGGCGCGCTCGATACATCTTATGAGACCGTCTGACGACCGCCCGCCGTGGGCGGCGGCCGGTCATGTGCGCCAGGAACCCCGCTGTGGCCCCGCCGGACCCGATCAAAACCGCCATTAGGCAGTCTGACGCCCTCTTCGGCGACATCACCGGGGGGAGCGAGGCGTCTCATGCGACGATCTCGACGCTCGCGGAGCCCATCGGCGAGCCCTGCCTCGAGGCTCCGGACGCCCTGCTCGACGCGGGGCCGGCGGTCTGGGACGCCGCCGCACCGCGGACCGTTCTGATCATCGCGAGTCGCTTTCCGCCCGTTGCTTCGGTCGGGGCCATTCGCGTCAGGAAGTTCGCCAAGTACCTCTGCGGCTTCGGCTGGAAGCCCGTCGTCATCACCGGAGCGATGCGCCGCGGCAAGACGCACCATCAAGATGCTCGGCGTGCGACCGATGAAGAGAGCCTGCTCGACCTTCCCGAGGGCTTGCCCGTCCATCGCGTCAGCCGCGTCCTCGACAACTGGCCGACGCTGCTCGGCCGATGGAGTGCCACGCGACTGGCTCGGGTCACCGGCGGCGTGGGGCTGGACGAAGCCGATTGGCGCGGCAAACTCGACTGGCGACTCCGCCGATTCCATGATCGCCTCGCCTTCCCCGACCGTGGCATCTGGAAGCTGCCCTCGGTCGTCCAACTGGCGATGCGCCTGCACAAGCAGTATCGCTTCGACGCCATCTTCTCCACGGGCATGCCGTTCAGCGACCACGCGATCGGCCTGACGCTGAGAACGATCCTGCGGCGGCCGTGGCTGGCGGACTTCCGCGACCCGTGGGTTGAGTACATCCATTGGCTGCAATGGAAAGGTGCATGGGGTCGTCGCATGACGCGCCTGACAGAAGCGGCGGTAGTCCGCCGCGCGTCGCGCGTGATCAGCGTGAACGACCCCATGACGCGTCGATTCGCCGCTCGCTACGACGGGCAGCCGGCCGGCAAGTTCGTGACGATTTCCAATGGGTTCGACCCGGCCGATTTTGCCCCACGCGGCGATGAGCGGGGGCACTTGCGATTCCGCATGGTCCATGCCGGATCGCTCTACATCGCGAGGACGCCCGACACGGTGCTGGACGCTTTCGGCCGGTTCCTGCGAAGTGTGCCCGGCAGCCGACGCCATGCTCGATTCGAGTTCCTCGGCCGGCCGGGGCCTCACATCGACAAGCTAACGAACGGTGAAGCGGGCGATGCGATCCGCTATCTGGGCATGTTGCCACATTCCGCTGCTACGCGAGCGATGGCCTGCGCCGATCTGAACGTCGTCATCCTGCCGAACGTTCCAGGCGGAGCCAACGACACGACGGCAAAAGTCTATGAATGTCTTGGAAGCGGCCGTCCGATCCTGGCCGTCGTTCCGCTCGATGGGGACGCGGCCAAACTCCTGCGCCGGTTCGATGGCGTAAGCCTCTGCGACCCCGACGACGTCGAGGCCATCGCCGCCGCCATCGCCCAATGGTATCGCCGCTGGATTGACGGAACCGCCGTCGTCCGCCGCCGGCGCGAAGACCTGGAGCCGTTGACCCGTCGCTATCAAGCGAAGCAACTGGCCGAGTCTCTCAACGAAGTCGTGTCCGCAAACCGATCCACCACGAGGCCTGCCCGATGAACACGATGCTCTCCAAGACAGGGTTCGACAACTGGACAGGCAAGCTCGTCCGCCGATTGCGCCGTCGCTACAACGACCAGTGTACGACGATCCTGACCTATCACAGCGTGGCCCATGAAGAGACGGTCTTCACCGCCGGCACGCAGTTGCGCTGCTGCCCGCAAGACTTGGAACGCGAGGCCGAGTATCTGGCCGAACACTACAACGTGATGCGACTGAGCGATCTCGTGACGATGCTCGAGCGTGGCGAACAGCCGGTTCGCGCCGTCGCGCTGACGTTCGATGATGGCTACGGCGATTCGATCCGTCAGGCCATGCCGATCCTCTATCGCCGGCGCATTCCTATGACAATCTTTCCCGTCACCTCCGTGGTCGGCAACACCGAACTGATGTGGCAGCACAAGCTCGCCTGGCTCGTTGCGGAAGGTCACGAGTCGCGCGTCTGGGACGCGCTCTCCGCCGAGGGTTGGTCCATCCCCGACGTCTCCACTGCAATCGACCACGAGTCGGTCGACGATTTCGTCCGGCGTAACTACCAGCCCCATCTGCCGCAGGCGCTCGAATCCGTCCTCGCCACCGTCGGCACGAGCGGCCTCGCACTGGCCAGCCGACATCGGCCTTATCTCGAAGTGGATGAGATCGCCACGGCCGACCCGGAGTTCGTCGAGTTCGGCAACCACACCGCCACGCACCCGGTCCTCTCCACTTTGACCGTGCGGCAGCAAAGTGCCGAGATCGAGGCGGCCCGACAGAAGATCACCGAGTGGACCGGTCGCCCTCCCTCCACATTGGCCTACCCCTTCGGGCTCAAGCCGCACTACGACGAGGACTCCAAGCGAATCGCCCAGAACACGGGCCACCGGGCGACGCTGGACATGCGACGGCGAATGAACGTCGGGCTGACAGATCCGTTCGAGCTGAGCCGAAAGCCTGTCGGCGGTGGATCGCAGACGGAGTTCGAGATGATGATCGAAGACTGGCCCGCCAACGCGCGGAACTCTCCGCCGACAGGAGGCGTGTGATGGCCCAATCGAAGACGCTGATCGTCACACCCTACATTGGCGAGTTCGGCTGGGAGCTCATGAACTACCAGGGCCGCGTCCGCTGGCTCGGGAAGTTCGGCGGGTTCAAGCGCATGATCGTCTGCGCAACGCCGGATCGCAGGCCGTTGTACGCGAGCGACAGCCAGGACGGTCGCACGCTCTTTTGCCCCATGCCGCCCTGCGACCTGCCGGGCAGAGCCCATGACGACCATCGTCTGGATAGAGACGACCGACCTATCGCGCCCGAGTTGCTCGCCGAACGCCTGACGACGCACGTGCGATCCGTCTGCCAACATCTGGGTATCGATACAAGCGATGCCGAGTTCTTCACGCCGTCCTATCGATCGATGATGTGGCCGACGACGCCGCTCCATCAGCGATTCGTGAGTTTGCGCGTACGCGGTGCCGTCACGACCGACATCACGCTGGTCCCCCGCTATCGCGGCGTTGCCACCGAGCGCAACCGGCCGGAATCCTGGTGGGAAGAACTCGCGACCAAGCTGAGAGCCCACGGGCTGACCGTCGAGCTGTACAAACCCCGTGCCGACAAGGCCATCGCCCAGTTGTCGCGATCGCGGTTGGCCGTCGGAGCCTCGGCGGGCGGTCTGCATCTGTCCAGCCTCTGCGGCTGTCCGCACTACGTCTGGGGCAGCGGATGCGAACAGCGATGGACGCGCATGAAGATCACCAACCGTCAACGATACGAGACGGTGTGGAACCCGTTGGGGACACCCTGTCGCTACGACGAATGCGGCTGGTCACCGCCGATGCAGCACGTTATCGACGCTTCGCGGCAATCGCTGGACGAGATCGGTGCCGTTTCCGGTGACGTACCTCGCCGTCGACGACTGAATCCCAAGTGGCGAATGAAACGCAGCCTCGCCCGGCTGTTGGAGCCCGCCGCACGCGACTCGATCTGGCCTTGGCGCCTGCGACAAGCGGTTCGGCAGCACCTCGTATAGACTAGCGCAAGGACGACCCCCTGATGGCGCGGCCCAACGTACTCATCGTGGCGTATCACTTCCCGCCGATCGGCGGCAGTGGCGTCCAGCGTGCGCTGAAACTCGCACGCTATCTGCCCGATTCCGGATGGAAGGTCCATGTGCTGACGGCGGGGCACACGCACTATCCGCTGCTCGACGCCAGCCTTGGCGATGAACTCGGCGAAGAGGTCGTTGTCCATCGCGTCCGGGGCCTCGACCCCGGCGGCCTCGCGGCGACCCTTGCCCACCGGCTGGGGCGGCCGTTCGCCACGAAAAGTTCGACCGACAGCCCGTCGAGCGTCCTCGAAGACAGAATCTACTGGCGTCTTGATAAACTCTGCGGCCGCCTCCGCCTGCCCGAGTCCGAAACGCTCTGGAACCGAGCGGCAACGCGCGAAGCGAGGCGTATCATTGCCGAGTACGACATCGATGCAGTGGTCACCACCTCGCCGCCTCATTCGACCCAGTGGATCGGTCGGCATCTGAATCGACTCACGGGCATCCCCTGGATCGCCGACTTGCGCGACCCGATCATCGACAACTTCGGATATCGACCCGCCACGAAGCGCGCCGACCAATACTGGCATCGACTGGAGCGAGCCGTCGCGTTCGACGCCACGCGCGTCGTGGTCACGTGCCCGGAAGCGGCCGATTGTCTCGGACGGCGGTATCCCGCCGTGCCGACGGAACGATTCGCGACGATCACCAACGGATACGACATCGCAGACCGCCCCGCCGAGAATCACTCGCTCGAACAGCATCGCAATCGCTTCACGATCAGTCACGTCGGAGCCTTCTATCGGGCACAGACGCTCGAGCCGCTGCTGAACGCCGTCCGACAACTCGTGGCGCGACGACCCGATCTGTTGTCCAGACTCACGCTGCGCCTCGTCGGCAGCCTCTCGGCCGACCAGCGGCGACTGCTCCGCGATGGCGACGACGCCTTCCTGGAGATAGTCGGCTACCGCTCCCACGGGGAGGCCATCGCCGAGATGGCCGGTGCCGATGCGCTCTTCCTCATGACGCCTGCCCACGAGGCCGGGCGACACTGCATTCCCGCCAAGACATTCGAGTATCTCGCATTCGGTGGACCGATCATCGCGATGGTTCACGACCGATCCTCGACGGCCAGGATTGTCGCCGAGGCCGGAAATGCGACGTTCGTAGAACACGGCGATCCCGAAGGGCTCGCTCGCGCTCTAGAGGGTGGGTTCGATCACTGGGCGGCCGGAGAGCCGACACCGAATCGGAACATGGCGTTCGTGCGGCAGTTCCGCAGGGACACGCTATCACGCGAGTATGCCGGCATTCTGAGCGCGTGCCTTCAGGCGAACCCAGGTTTCCGGCACGGACACGCCACCTGTGAAACCACCGCCGAGACGGCCGTGCCACAGTGCTGCACCGCCGAGCCCCTCGCGACCGGGGGGCCGGCATGAACATCCTCTGGCACATGCCGACGCTGCGAGAGCGAACCTGCGGGCTGTCCATCCGCGCGCTGCGGATGGCGGCCGAGCTGCGGGACCGAGGCCACACGATCACGTTCGCCGTCGCCGGTGACAAGACCGACATTCCCGGCGAACAGCTCGACGGTTTCGCCATCCGCAAGATCGCCGCAACGCGAGCCCGTCGCTGGCATTGGAGCGTGCAGGCACTTGCCAAAAGCGCCGAAGCCCGCCGACTCGCCCGATCGCTCGATGGTCGGCACGATCTGTTCATCTCGTGTCAGCCGGAGATCGTCGAGGCCTACCGGCGACTGCACGTCGACGCGCCCGTCGTCTTCGTCTGCGGCGGATCGACGCTCCTGCACGACCCGGCGGACCGGCGGCGGCAGGCATCGCTTCCGCGTGTGCGCAGGCTACCCTATCTGCTCGATCGGGCACTGAAACGCCGCAACGAAGCCAACGCGTTCCGCGTTGCCGACGCTAACGTCTTCGACAGCCACAGAACCCGTGCAATGGTCACGAGTGCCTACCGGCTCGACGCATCCACCTGCCGCACGGTACACGGCGGGGTCGATGCCGATCGGTTCACTCCGGTCGACGAGGCCGATCGGCAGGCGATCAGGGCGAAGCTGGGCATCCGAGACGATGGCCTCGTTCTCGCGTGGACCGGGAGGCTGTCTCCGGAGAAGAACGTCCAGTTGCTGATCCGAGCCGTTCCGCGGTGTCGGTGCCGAGTGCGACGCGTGTTCATCGTCGGAGACGGTCCCACCCGCGGCGAACTCGAGGCGATCTGCCGGCAGGCTCACCTCGACCCCATCGTTACCTTCGCGGGCGAGCAATCCGACGTTCGGCCCTATCTTCACGCGGCCGACGTTTTCGTGTTTCCTTCTCGTAGCGAGTCGTTCGGGGGTTCGCTGATCGAGGCGATGGCCTGCGGGCTGCCTTGCATCGCCTTGAGGCCCGACGGTGCCGATATAGAGAATGCGAGCGAAGAGATCCTGGGCAACGGCGGCGGCGTGCTCGTGGATGCGGATGCCGACGACCCCACGGCCCTGGCAGAGGCCATCGACGCCCTGGTGCAGGATCCCGCGAGCAGACGACAACTCGGCCGTCGCGCCCGTCGGCTCGCCATGTCGAAATTCACGTGGGCGGCCGCCGGACGGGAGTTGAATGCGCCACTAACCGAAATGGTTGGCCGCACAAAACGCGAGTCATCGGCCGAGGTGCCCGAGACTCAGTCCATGCGGCGTTGTCTCACCAGGAGGTCTGAATAAAGGATGTCGGCGAGATTCATCATTTACGTCTCTCTGCTGCTGATGGTCATCCCGCTCGTGTGCATGCGACCGTTCTTCGGACTGTGCGTGTACTACGTGGTCTCGATCTTGCAGCCAAAGATGCTCTGCTGGCGCGGCGACTTTCAGGACGCGCTGCTCGTCGGTATCCCGTTCGTCATCGGGGCCGTCGCCATCGGCGTCAAGCGATCGCAAGTGCTTCCCGAACGCGACGCAGTCACCGGCAAGATCAAATCCGTCGTCACAAAGTTGACGAGAAGCCCACTCTTCGAGCCCTCGTGGCCCATTGTCGTCGGCATCCTGCTCGTCGCGTACATCGCCTGCGGGCGCCTCGTCTCGCCGTTCCCCATGGAAGACACTTCCTACCAGTTTCGCAGCCTCTGCAAAGTCATGTTCGTCATGATCCTGCTCACCGGCCTCGTGTCGGACTCGCGGCGGTTTCGGATCGTCTTCCTCGTGGTCGCCCTCTCCGGTGCCTTCTGGGCGATCAAGGGAGGGCTGAAGGTCATCGCCCTCGGACCGCACCAGGTCTATGGCAAGACCTATGACAACAACCTCTTCGCCCTGACCAGCGTCATGACGCTGCCCATGGTTTTCTACTTCGGTCTCACGGTGAAACACGCCCGATGGCGAACGCTACTGCTCGTCTGTTCCGCGCTGATGTGCATCGGGATCATCGGCTCGCGTTCCCGAGCGGGCTTCGTCGCGTTCGGCGTCGTCCTGGCATGCATGGCCTGGAGCAGCCGCTACCGTCTGCGCGCCATCTTCGGCGTGCTGCTCGTAGTCGGCGTGACGCTACTGATGGCCGGCCAAGAGATGCGCGAGCGGATTGACTCCATTGCCTCCTATCGCCAGGACACCTCGGCCAGCTCGCGATTCTATACGTGGCAGGTGGCTCGCACGCTGTTCAGCGACAACCCGATCCTGGGCGTGGGTTTCAACAACTTCGAGACCGCCAAGGCCCATCAGTTCGGCGGGCGAAACGCCGCGCATCACATCTACCTCCAGCACACCCGTGGACTCCGGTTGATCCGCCACCCCCCGCTGCCGCGGCTGAGTGTGGCCCTG
>CAYYPB010000108.1:0-8043 GCA_964473405.1 uncultured Planctomycetaceae bacterium | reverse complement strand
CCATCGATCCGCGCCGTGGCTCGCGCCGAGTGGGAAGTGGACGGTCGCGTTTCGTTCGTGTGCGAGGAGGCCGTGGAGTACCGGTTGCTCGCGAAGGACGGCGGCCATACTTGGTTTCGCTCCATCGGCCACCCGACCTCCCTGGGAGACGGCGTGACGCGATGGCATTGCGTACTCATCGATGTCACGCAGCGGCACAACGTGGAGGATCAGCGGCGCCGGCTCGAAGACCAACTACGCCAATCCCAGAAGATGGACGCCGTCGGCCAACTAGCCGGCGGCATCGCCCACGATTTCAACAACCTACTGACCGTCATCCTGGGCAACGTCGAGCTTCTCCAGGAGTCGTTGGGTAGTGAGCCGCTCAATCGCGATGCGATGGAGCCTGCCATCGGCCAGATTGCCCAGGCGTCCGGGCGAGCCGCTTCACTGACGAGCCAACTCCTGGCCCTCAGCCGGCGGGATGAGGCCCACGTTCAAGTGCTGAACCTGAATCACATCCTCCTGAACATGGAGGACATGCTGCGCCGGCTCGTGGGAGAGCGCATCACGCTCGAGTTGACGACCGCATCCAATCTCGACTGCATCCGCGCCGATGCCGGGCAGTTGGAACAGGTCGTCATGAATCTCATCGTCAACGCCAGAGACGCGATGCCGGACGGTGGGACGCTGACGATCGGGACGGCGAACATCTCCCTGGGGCCCGAGTTCGTCGCGGTGAACTCCAGCCTCGATTCCCACCCGTACGCCATGTTGTCCGTCGCCGACACGGGCGGCGGCATGGACGCCGAAACGCTCGATCACGCTTTCGATCCGTTCTTTACGACCAAACCGAAAGGCCAAGGTACCGGGCTGGGCCTGTCCACGGTACACACGATTGTCCGGCAGTTCGGCGGGCACATCAATGTCGACAGCAAGCCTGGCGAGGGGACGCGGCTTGACGTCTATTGGCCCGCAGCCGGCAGCGATGAGGAAGCGGTTCCCGAATCGGACGAAGCCGATGCGCTCGGCGGATCGGAGACGATCCTGGTTTGCGAAGACGAAGACCTCGTCCGGCAGGTTACTTGCCGAATGCTCTCGTCTCGCGGCTACACGGTTCTTTCGGCGAACAGCGGTATCGACGCCCTGCGCATCGCCGACGAAGAAGCCGGCAAGATCGATCTTGTCCTGTCAGATGTCGTCATGCCGGGCATGAACGGTCCGGCGCTCGTGAGCGAGCTTCGGCGTTCGTTCCCGGGCATGAGAGCCACCTTCGTGTCGGGTTATCTCTCACGAGATGCCGTGCCCGACGGCTTTGCGTTGGAGGAGTCGGACGTTCTGAAGAAGCCGTTCAAGCGGGCGGAGTTGCTTCGGTGGGTCAGAGATGCTTTGGATTGACCGCGGCGCCTCCCCACACAAAGCCGCCGATAGTATCGGCGTTCCGTCCGGCTACGCGGCCGATGGTATCAGCGGTTCTGCCGCACATCGCCGGTCCTATGACCCCTGGGGAACGAGGGCCTGCCTGCTCGGGTCGAGGATGATGGCCATCCGAACGAGCTCTGCCAGAGAGTCAACATCCAGCTTGCGCATCGCGTTGGCTCGATGCACATCGACGGTCTTCGGGCTCAGACCGAGCTGAAAGGCGATCTCCTTGGTCGTCTTGCCGTCGACCATCAAGTTGGCGACTTGGAGTTCTCGCGCGCTGAGCCGATCGAATCGCACCTTCACCTGATCGCGATCCGCACGCCGTCCGCGGGCCTGAGCGTCTTTCAGAAGAGCCTCTTCGATCGAAGCGAGGAGTTCCCTGTTTCGGAACGGCTTGAGGACGAAGTCGACGATGCCAGCGCGAAACGCCGTTCGAGCGGAGGCGACATCGCCCTTGCCTGTCAGGATGATGACGGGAATCTCGGCCCCGCGATTGCCAAGCTCCTCCTGCAGCTCGAGACCGCTCATGCCCGGCATGCTGATGTCGAGCACGAGGCACCCCGGCGAAGTCGGATCGTAGGCGTCGAGAAACGCGTGAGCGGACTCGAACGTCGCGGCGTGCATTTCCTTGGACGTGACGAGGCGTTCGAGAAACTCCCGGACATCACGGTCGTCGTCCACGATGAAGACGGTCGGATTATTCGCTGTCATGGCGCGTGGTCCTCGATGACGATGAGGGCGCAACCGAATGGTGCCCACCGACGCATATGCGGAACTGAAGATGATATTATAGGCGCACAGCCAGCCAGATTGCAATCGAAAGGAGAGTCCGACTCGCAGCGGAACATTCCCAGGGGCCTCAGAACTCCGATGAGATGTAGATGATCTCGGCCGCGGTGCCCGCGGACAGCAGTTGCGTCGGCTCTTCCCGCACCAGCAGAGCATTAGCCAGCGCCGGACCAAACGGATCGGCGGACCCTCCCCAACGACACGGCTCTGCCACGAGCCCTTGTCCAGCCAGATTCCAGACGCGGACAGGGGAGAAAGCGGGCCTGCTGTCGCGAGCGGGCGGCACGTCCTTCGTGAGCGTGGCCCCCAAGCGATGGGGTGGCAATACGGGGAACCCCTGCAAGCCGCGAATCGCCATGCGCACAAAGAGCCAGGCACACACGAAAGCACTCGCCGGATTGCCAGGCAGCCCGAAGACGTGCTGGCCATCGGGACCGCGACCATAGGCGATGGGCTTGCCGGGGCGAACGCGGACGCCGTGGAACCGCCAGGTCACCCCCAAGTCGGCCAGAACACCCGGTACGAGGTCGTGCGTGCCCATCGACATACCGCCCGAGGTGACGACGACCGGCGATCGCAGGGCGTCGGTCATCGCCTCACGGATGGCGGGCTCATTGTCTCGCACGATGCCGGACTCCCGAGCCGTTGCACCGAACTGACGGCAGAGCGCGGCGAGCATCGGTCCGTTGCTGTTGTGGATCTGGCCGGCCTTCCTCTCCTGCGCGACGGGAACGAGTTCATCGCCCGTCGTCACGACGGTGGCCTCGACCTCGGGATAGACTTGCACGCTGGCCGCGCCGGCAGTGGCCACGGCCGCGCACGCTGCAGGCTCGATCCTCAGCGGTGAGGCCAAGAGAAGATCGCCTCGCCGGCGGTTGCAGCCGCGCGGCGCGATGTGTTTGCCCGGTGTCACGGAGATGTCGATCGTTACGCGCGCGTCGCCGTCGGTGAAACTCGTGTCCTCGATGCGCACGACGGTGTCGGCCCCGTCCGGCACCGGAGCGCCGGTGTTGATCTGGACGGCCTGCCCCGAGTCGACGACGAGCGCGGCGTCGCTGCCGGCGGCGTTCAGACCGAGCACATCGAGAACGGCTCCAGTCTCGGCGCAGTCGTCGGCGCGAACCGCGAAGCCGTCCATCATGGCGCGATTGAAGGGGGGGTAGTCATCCGTGGCGTGGAGAGCACCGGCGAGTACGCGGCCGGCCGCGTCCGCGAAGGGAACCGTCTCGGCATCGAGCGGCGTCACCTCGTCGCGAACAACCTCCCACGCCTCTTCCAGCGTGATGAGTGCGTGAGGCGATCGGCCCCAGCGCTGATCGGTTCTTTCTGTCATCTCTCGATGCCTTCCGGCCGGTCATCGAACCCGCGCGGATGGGACGTGTGCCACGCCCAGGCGCTGGCAACGATGTCGCGGATGTCGGCATGCCGTGGCTTCCAGCGGAGTTCCCGTCCGATCTTCGTCATGTCCGCCGTCAGCACCGGAACATCGCCGGGACGTCGGGGCTCCTCCACGGCCGGTATCGCATGGCCCGTGACGTCGCGAGCGACTTCGAGTACCTCACGAACGCTCGCGCCGCAGCCCGTCCCGACATTGTAGCATCGCTGCTCGCCGGGCCGCAGGGCATCGAGGGCCATGACATGGGCATCGGCCAAGTCTTCGACATGCACATAGTCGCGGACGCACGTGCCGTCCGGCGTAGGGTAGTCCGTGCCGAAGATCTTGATCTCGTCTCGACGACCGAGCGGCACGAACAGAACATTGGGGATCAGATGCGACTCGGGGCTGTGGTCTTCGCCAATGCTCGCATCGGCGCGGGCCCCGGCAGCATTGAAGTATCGCAAGGCCGTGTACCCCAAGCCCCAAGCGGTGGTGGAATCCGCCAGTGCCCACTCCACCGCGAGCTTGGCTCGGGCATACGGGCTGGCCGGGGCCGTCGGCATGTCTTCGACCAACGGCATGCGATCCGGCACGCCGTACACGGCGCAGGTTGAGCTGAACACGCAGCGTGTCACGTCGTGTCGCTGCATCGCTTGCAGAAGGCGAATCGAGTTGCCGACATTGTTGGCATAGAAGCGGAGCGGGTCTCGGACAGATTCGCCGACCTCGATCAGCGCGGCAAAGTGCATCACCGCATCGAAAGGCGTCTGCCCGAACACGGCGTCCAGCAGTGTCGCGTCCTCGATATCGCCCACGATGAGTTCGGCTTCGGCCGGGACCGCCTTGGCATGGCCGGCGGAGAGATTGTCCAGCACGACAACCTCATGGCCCGCGGCGAGCAATGCGCGGATGGCATGACTGCCGACATAGCCCGCTCCACCGGTGACAAGGACGTTCATAATGCAGGGTTCTCTTGGCCTGGCCCAGTGTCATGCGGCACGCGCCGACTGCAAAAACGGCGATTCCACCGGCTTGCCGTTTGGCGAATCAAAGGTCTTCGCCATGCACGCCCGCCCGCTCAGCACGGCGTGTCATCCTCCGACGGGTGGCCCACCTCCTTTGGAGGTGGGGGACGCGGTGATCGCGTCGCGCGGTCCGTGCATCATCGTCTCCCCCATGTCAAAAGGACATGGGACACCCAGTTGCTCAGTACGGCAGGTCACCCTCCGGCTCACTGCGATCGATCGGAGGCATGGGGCTGCCCGTGTATTGGCCTTCGTCGCGAATGTAGGACGGCGCCGTGTTGTCGAATCGCGTGAACTCCGGCGTGAAGTGCAGATCGACCACGCCCGTCGGGCCGTTCCGCTGCTTGTCGATGATGATCTCGGCCTTGCCCTTGACCTCGCTGAGCTTGTCCGGCGCTTCCTTGCCTTTGTCGAGATAGTACTCTTCGCGGTGGAGCAGCATGACGACATCGGCATCCTGCTCGATTGCCCCACTCTCTCGAAGGTCGCTCATGCGAGGCCGGTTGCTGCTGCGGCCCTCGACTTGGCGGTTGAGCTGCGCCATCGCCACGACGGGCACATTCAGCTCTCTACCCAGGGCCTTCAGGCCGCGGCTGATCGCCGAGATTTCCTGTTGCCGACTCTCACGGCTGGCCTTGTCGAACATGAGCTGCAGGTAGTCCACGAAGATAATCTGGATGTCGTGGAGCATCTTGAGCCGGCGCGACTTGGCCCGGACCTCCATGACGCTCATGCCCGGCGTGTCGTCGATGAAGATCGACCGGTTCCGCATTTCGCTGGCGGCATCCTGCAATCGCCCGATCTCGTCGGCGGCTAGTTGGCCCTTGCGGAGATGGTTCATATTGACGCGGCCGCGCGAACAGAGCATGCGCTGGGCGACCTGCATCTTGCTCATTTCGAGAGAGAAGAAGACCGCGGAGAATCCCTCCCGGTCGTTTTCGTCGATGCCGATGGCTTCGATCATCGAAAGCCCGAGGGCGGTCTTGCCCATGCTGGGTCGGGCCGCCACGATGATGAGGTCGCCGAATTGGAATCCGCCCGTCATCTCGTTGAGTTCGGTAAAACCCGTGGGGATGCCGGTGGTGAGATCCTCGTCAGACTCGATCTGTCGAAACGTCTCGTCGAGGAACGTGTGAATGGAAATAGGCTGCGAACTGACGCGCTGTTCGGTGACGTCGAAGAGGAGCTTCTCGGCGCCTTCGAGGATTTCGCCGGCAGGCTGCCGATCGTCATAGCTGGTCTGCATGATCTCGCCCGTCACACGGATGAGATCGCGCAGCATCCCCTTGTCGCGCACGATGCCGACATAATGTTCGGCATTGGCGGCCGAGGGGACCGAGTTGACGAGATCGATGAGATAGTCGCGGCCGCCGACTTCGTCGAGCTGGCCGCGCCGCCGGAGTTCGTCTTCGAGGACGATGATGTCGATCGGCTTGTTCAGGTCGTACAGATCGATCAGCGTCTCGTAGAGCAGACGATGATCCGGCCGGTAGAGCCACTCGGCCGATTCGCGCGGAATGATCTGCAAGACCTGGCCGATGCACTCTCGGTCCAGGAGCATACTGCCGAGCAAACTGGCCTCGGCCTCGATGTCCTGCGGCGGGACGCGGCTGAGGTCGGAAGACGGATCAGTCGGCCGATTCCTCGGCGGCGACTTGCTCTCCGGCTGCCGACTGTCCTGGCTCGGACTCGACATCGGCGTTGGCGTCCGCGTCATCGGTGGCCTCCCTTTCCCCTGGCTCGCCGTCCTCGAACTCCTCGTCGTCATCCAGCGACTTCTCGGCGACGATCCAGACCTTCACCTCGGCCGTGATGTCGTCGGCGAGGACGACCGGTGCCGAGAACGTGCCCACTTCTTTGAAGTTGTGGGCCAGCTTGATGTCGTCCGGATGGACCGAGTGGCCTTCCTCGATCAAGGCACTGGAAACCTCGCGCGGGCCGACCGAGCCGTATAGATGCCCATCGGTCGTGCAGGCCGAGCTGATCGTCACCTCGGCACCCTCGAGGCGCTTGCAGGTTTCAACCAGCATCGTCCGACGCTGCTCGCGCTCGACCGCGGCGATCTTCTTGTCTTCCTCGATGGCCTTGAGGTTCGACTTCGTCGGCTCGAGGGCCATGTGGTGCGGCAGGAGGTAGTTTCGGGCATAGCCGGAGGATACCTCGACCACATCGCCGCAGAGGCCCAGCTTGGGAATGTCTTTTCGTAGCAGCAGCTTCATCGGGGTCTCCTATCCACAGAACGGCATCAGGCCGATGAATCGAGCCCGCTTCAGGGCCCGGCGACTGATCCGCTGGTGCTTGGCGCAATTGCCGCTTCGCTTGCGCGAGTAGTGTCTACCCTGTGACGTGACCATCTTCTGCAAGGTTGGAACGTCCTTGTAGTCGATGTCGTCCGCCTTCTCTTTACAGAAACGGCACTTCATCTCCCGCCGGGCGAACTTCTTCTTCTTCTTGACCGACAGGCCTTTCTTCTTGCCTCTGGGGGGGGGCGTACTATGTCTCCTCTTCTCAGCCGCGCTGCAGCGCGATCTCGTGCTGGCCTCTCCGAGTATCAAGCCTCTGCTGCCCCTGGCGCCCGTCAATAATGAGCCCGTACCTCTCGCCCTGGAAGGCCGACTGGTTGCCGACGGTAAACAGTTTCGGTTGCAGAAGGTCTCAGGTCGCAGCGGTGGCGCTCGGCTTCGAGGAGAACTGGTTATCCCTGTCTCGGGTGGTTTGGAAGGGGCTGCGCTGTCGGCGCGCGCCACGCGGCTCTCACTCGCCACCCTCCGGGGGACCAGGCCAGGGACCGAGCCCCGGACTTCTTCCAGAGGGTAGGGGAAGCCGCCTCTTCGTTCTCCCCGGGCCGAATCGGGATACCCGATGTACTCGGCGGCCATAGCGCGGGGATGGAGGCGAAGCCGGCCGTGGACGGGCGTACCGGGGACGAAGGGCTCGCCTTCGAAATCGAAATCCGCCCGGCCCACGGGACTCAAGGCCTCGTAATCGCGAAGCACGCCGATCAGGCATAGAAGAGGTTCGATCTCACGCGAACAGAGGATCTCCCTTCCGGAAACGTCGAAACGAATGGCCGCGGGATTCTTTCCCAGTCGGTAGGTCCCTTGAATCCGGAGCCTTCCGAAATCGCCCCCCGGGCCCGGTTCGCCTGGGGAGGAAAGCTTCCTGTCCTTGCGGACCGCGAGGGCCCTTCCCCCCCCTTTTTTCCCGCCGGTGGGGACTCGAGTCAGGGAGCATGAGGCCCTATCGAGGACGAGATCCCCCCCGGCGTCGGCGTGAAGAGAGGCGAAGAGACCGGTCGCTGCGAGGGGCATCCCCTCCATCTCTACCTCGCCCTTTAACACTGTCAACGAGCAGGTAGGAATCCTGACCGGCCCTGCCCGGACCGTGCGGTCAAGCCCCGGGAATCTCACTCCCCCGGCGGGACAGCGCGCCATCCGCTTTTCGACG
>CAYYPB010000107.1:0-8068 GCA_964473405.1 uncultured Planctomycetaceae bacterium | reverse complement strand
CTCGGCCTCTCGCCGCGTCAGCTTGCCGCGGCGCATCTGCTATGCCGCGGCTGCGCCACGGACCAGATCGCCGCCGCCCTCGACATCGCACCCGACACGGCCGGGCTGCACCTCCGCAAGCTGTTCGAGAAGCTGAATGTGCATGACCGGGTGGGTGTCGTCGTTCGGCTCGTGCTGGCGGGGCAAGAGATCGACGAGAGACACCGAGGGCATCGTGGTGGTCAAGTGTGATGCGATCTGGAAGACCCACACGAACGCGTGTCTTGTGAGCCACACAGTCGATGGGCGACACCGGCCGTGAAAAGCAGTGATCGTGGGGTTGGGCTTGGAGGATTCAAGAACTCGTCTTCGAATTATCGAGTGGCCCTCGACGCGACGTTGGCGTCTCGGCAGAGCCCTTCCCGATGGTCACCCGATCGTGAACACACTGCGGCGAAAACGAACGTATGTTCCAGCAAACGGAGAACCGCCGCCGGTCGGGGCTGGAACTAGGTCTTTTGGCAATGGCGGCAACACGAGTGCGGGGCGAAGCTCCACCTGAGAGGAAAAACGAGATGAGAATTACTGTGGGAATGGCTGCAATCACATTGGCTGTGTTGCTCGTAGCGTCGATCGGTTCGGCGCAGGCTGGCATGACGGAGGGCTTCGAATCCTACGCCCCCGGATCATATCCTAGCGCGAACTGGACGAGCCGGTTCTCCGGTGTGAGCCAGTACGTGTCGGATGCTGTAGCGTATGAGGGTAACCAGTCCTTCCGGCTCCAGGGCGGGCCGTCATGGGCTGCGGAGAGCTATCGGCTGGTCGAGAAACCGCTGACGCCGACTTGGTCTGTGCAGGCGGCGATGCGCGTCGATGTTTGGTCGGGCGGTGGAGATGGAGGAGGCATTTGGTCATACACGACTCTCAATGGCGAACACCTCTTTGGCGTCGGATATGGTGGCGTCAATGGTACACTGTACCCGCGGCTTGAGGGAGGAGGTGCCGTTGACTTTGCACACCCGATATCGTTGGGGGTGTGGTATTTCTTCGGCGTCGAGGTCGATGAAAACGCCGGGTCCGTCGACTACTACATTACGCAAGACGGAGGCACGCGGGAGCCGATGTTCATCGGCCTTCCACTCGTGGTGGGTGATCCAAGCAGGAGCAACAGGTTCATTGTACATGGCGGACAGAGCTGTGTGAATTACTTCGATGCTCTTGCCGTTTTCCCCGAGCCGACAACCGCTGCGATCTGCGCTCTTGGGGGTGGGCTCCTGCTGCTGAAGCGGCGACGATAGTTCGCGAGATCCTGGACTGCCTGACAACGGGGCCGTTCCTGCGGGGGCGGCCCCGCGCTTGGCGCTTCACATTGTAGCGTCCTGGCTGTCCGTGGCGGCGAGGCAGTGACCCATTCTCACTCGGCTCCTTGACCGATCACATGCCAGCGGGCCTTCCACCAAACCGGATCACGCTTTGCGGCGCTGTCGTCCTCGCAGCCGACCCAGCGCAGCTCCGAATCAACATGTATGTAGGCCCGGTAGACTTCGCCAACCGTAGCTTCGATATTCTCTCGCAGATAGATCTCAAAGAAAGCGGTTCGCTTGTTTCCGGCCTTGCGCTGGCGTTTCGTCTCTTCGACTTTCTCGATGACGGCAGTTCCTATCTCTTCAAGCGAAGGTGCGGTCCCGTTGGCACAATCGCGGTAATGAATGTCGTGGCTCGGAAGATCCAGGAACGCGTACGCGAACGGCATCACGAACCCGAGATTCTTCAGTCGCGGCGTGCGCGGGGGGCCGACTCCCTGTGGCGTGAATTGCCAGTCCGCCGTGTCCGTGTACGGCTTGAGGATCATGACCATCGGAACGTGGTCGTAACAAGTCCGGGGTGTCTCTTCGACCGGTTCCGGGTTGGACGCTCTCGGCGGATTGGGCGAGTCGAAACCGTCCAGCTTGTTGTTGACGCCCCAGGCGACGATGGCGGGCGTGCCGTCCTCGAAGAACCCTGGGATTGTGACAAAGCCGGCGATATCGCCCATATGGAAGAAGGTCCACTGTACGCGGCCCGTGTGGGGATCGATGATCGAGAGGCTGGTCGGGTACGAGCGATTGAGGTGGGCCTGCACGAGCAGCTCTTGGCCGCGCCCCGTCTCAATTTCGCTGATTCTCTGGATATTCCATGGCATGAGAGCAGTCGTGCAATCCGGCCATGTCTGCGGAAAGACCAGCGGCACTTGCCACAGTCGCTTGCCACGTCCATTGAAGGCGAACAGAACGTCTTCCTCTTCGGAGAACGGATTCGCTAGTCCGGCCACGATGGTCTGCGTGCCGCTCTCGTCGAACTCGAGGACTTCCGCCCTCAGAATGGAAATGCCAAGTCCGTCGAAGTTGAAGAAGTCGGTGAACTCATCGGCGCCTTCGCGCTTGGCCAGCAGCTTGGTGCCATCCATTCTGAGTTCCGCCACTCGCGGCATACCGAACGGCGGCAGATTGAAGGCGTGGGCAACCGCCCAGAGAATCGCCAGTGCCAGAACGAGACCGCCTGCGCAGACGGCAAACCCCCGCCACCAACGGCGTTTCACAAGCGAAGGCACGCAATCTCTGCCTTCCATCGCCTCTGTCACCTCGCCAGCCGAAGCGAAGCGGTCTTCCGGCCGCTTCGCCATCAGGCGCAGGGCGAGGCTCGACAGGCCGGCGTCGGCGCTCTTGCTGATCGTCCGGGGGACGCCTGGCTCTTCGTGGAGAATTCGGTGGATGACCGTGGAGAGGGAGCCGCCGCCGAACGGTGTGCGGCCGGTGAGCATTTCGTACAGCACGACGCCGGCCGAGTAGAGGTCGCTTCGTTGGTCGATCTGTTCGTCGCCACGCGCCTGTTCGGGGCTCATATACTCCGGTGTGCCGGGCGTCGATGACCCGAGTGTCAGGCGGGTCTGGGCGTCTTGGATCCTCGCGAGACCGAAGTCGGCGATCTTGAGTTGGGACGACGACTGCTCCAGCAACAAGTTCGCCGCCTTGATGTCGCGGTGAATGAGGCCGCCGGCATGTGCGGCGGCGAGGCCCGAGAGGAGTTGGCGAAAGAGATGCCGAATCGTCTCGGTCGGTAGGGTGGCGTTCTCGTCGTCCGTCCAGATTCCCTGCGAGTCATGGGTTGTTTTCGACTGCGATGACGAGCCGCGAGCTTCAGCCCGCGCGGCCGTTCGAGGCTTGCAGGCGTCGTCGCGTTCGCATGTCCGCGCGGGCTGAAGCCCGCGGCTCTTCAACGCGATTCCGCCTCGAATCACCTCCGCCAGCGAGGGCCCTTCCACATATTCCATCGCGATATAGTGAACGCCGCGTTCGCTGCCGACGGCGAAGACCGTCACGATGTTCGGATCTTTCAGTGCGGCGGCGGCCTTGGCCTCGCGTTCGAAGCGCCGTAGCGTCGTTTCGTCATGAGCCAGTTCGGGCCGGAGAATCTTGATCGCGATCGTTCGGCCCAGGCGTGGCTCGTAGGCTTTCAGAACAATGCCCATCCCGCCGTGGCCGAGGTACTCCGTGATCTGGTAGGGCCCGAGTTCTGCGCGATAGGCCGGGTCCGAGGATGGCCTCAGAACGCCGCGGGCGAGCAGATCATCGACCTGATGGTTCTTCGCGCCGAGTCGGCCCGCGGTGGCCAGTTGCTGCCGCAGTTCCTCGGCGATATCGGGATGTCTCGCGAGGCACTCGGCCTCGGCGGCGAGGTTGCCTTCGGCCTTGGCGTCGAGAATCTCGCCGAGGGCGCGCGCGACCTTGGCCTCCCGTCCGTCACCGCCGTGTTGAGGTTGATCGCCCATCCGACTCCCACTAGGAGAGCAGCACTGCTCGTTGCCGCCATGATAAGCCAAAACGTGCGCGAGTTCACGGCGCAAGCATGATGCCTCGGCGTGAAGGCCCGGCGTTGGAGACTGCTAGCATGACAGCGCTACGTCGCCACCGAGTCAAGAGCCGCGGGCTTCAGCCCGCGCGGACATGGGCCGCGGAGTGGCGTTCCCTCGAAGGGAATGGCCGCGTCCCGACGCGCCGGAAAAGCCCACGGCTCTTCCGTACGGATCTAGCGCTGTCATACGAGAAATGACCGAAAAAAAGATCGCACGGACTTGTCTGGCGGCAAGTCGGGGGGAATAATCATTTGAACCAACCGATAACGCCCCGAATCGAGGCCGACACACCCGGGGCAGTCAGAAAGAAGACAACCAGTCTGACCAACGAATATAAGGCGTCTCGCCCCGCGAGGCGCCGCCAGGCCCCTACCTTCCCCCTTAGCACGGGCCCAGGGAATCCCCTGGGTCCGTGCCTTCTCGTTTGGCGTCAGCGGCCTGTGTTGTGAAGATCGGCCGCTTACTGACCGGCGAGAATGCGGAGCGTTGATTGCGCCAGACCCAGGTAGGTTGCCAACTCCACGCCTGCGTCGTCTGGGTTGTTCTATCCCATCGACAGGGCGCAGTACCCACCCTTCTTGGTTTTCACCAGCCACGTGAAGTTCAGGACACCCGGCTCTGAACCACCTTTGTACCCGATGTAGTCGAACTCGCTCTTCATGTGCGGAACGGCAGGGTTGATGGCCAGGATGTCGAGCGCCTTGGCGTCGCCGCGGCGGCGGAACCTGTCCATGGCCCGACACAAGTCCGCTACCGACGCGTACCATTCGACGGTCGCGATGGCCACGGGAGTCCCATCGGCATAGGGCGTGAGGTCTTTGCCCGACATCTTCCTGATGCGCCCATCGAGAAGACGTCTCCGCTTGGCGACATTCGCCTTGACATACTTCCGCAGCAGCTTTCGCTTGCTCTTGATCTTGAACATCTCCATCGTCGCGAGCATGGGCATGGATCGCTCTGGGTTCGCGTTGCCCATCACCGCGAGTTGGGATTCGACGGTCTTACGACCCAGGCAGTGCAACAGGTGGTCGGTTGCGGTGTTGTCGCTGATCGAGATCATTTGCGAAGCGAGCGTGTGTGCCGTGACGGGCGATCCCTCGGGCCAGGTCTGGAGTACGCCGGACGGCAACGACTTGTGATCGTCCATCAGCGCGACGACATCATCTCAGGGCCGGCCCTGTTCGACGATCGTGCCGAGGAGGTAGAGCTTGAAGGTCGAGCCGATCGCCAGCGATGTGTCAGCGTTGATCGCGTGGATCACCTCGTTCTCGAACACGATGCTGTTCTTCAGCGTGAGCGAATTCGTGCCGGACGACACCGCCAGTCCGCCGCCGTTGGCGCCCGTTCCGTTGGCGACGTTTCGACCCACCGTGCAGTTCGTCACCGTCAGATCGCCCGTGTTCAGGAATATCCCCGCCCCGGAGCCGTCGGTGGTTTCATTGCCGCTGAAGAGGCAGTCCATCAGCGTGGCGCCATCCGCGTTCGCGCCCGCGTCGTCGTAGAGGCCGGCGCCCTCCACTGCGGAGGTGTTGCCGGTGAAGATGCAGTTGGCCAGGAGCGTGACGTTGCCGTTCCAGACGCCGCCTCCTTTGTCGGCCTGGTTGCCCTCGAAACGGCAGCGGACCAGCTTGCCGGTCGTTCCGGTGTGCAGCTGGTCGATGGCCGCGCCGCCGCCGCCGCTCGATCCCAACGCCACGTTGTCGACAAAGACGCAGTCGCGGGCCTCCATGTCAGCATCGTTCACGCCGCCCGCCTCATCCTGCTCACGCCGGAACGGTGGAAGAGAGTCCAGCATCGATGGAGGCTCTGCCGGACTGGCAGGCCGTGGAAGAAGAACGGCAAGACCGGCGAGATGGAGCGGGGTGAGTGGGAGAGCCGCTTCATGGTAAACAACGTGATTCGCGATCACATGTTCGGTGGCCTGGGCTCAAGCTGACGGCCCCCCTCACAATCCACACGTTCCGCAGCAAGTCGTTCGGCCAGAATCATGCCGACGCCGGAACCCCCATGCACACCCTGCAGAAGCTGATGGGACATGCCTCGATCACCACGACCCGGGAGTTCTATCTCCAGACCGCAGACGCCAACGATGTTGCAGCATTGGCGCGGTACGAGAACCTCCTGGAGGCGCCCGGCGCAGAGACTCACGTAGGATTTGCGTATGAGCACGATCCTGATCAACTGAGTCCAGGCAGCACGTCCCTAACGCACCACCTCTAAACGACTTAGGAACTCGGGGCGACATGATTCGAACATGCGACCTTCTGCACCCCATGCAGACGCTCTAGCCAGGCTGAGCTACGCCCCGGGTGGCGGGCCTTCGGCCTGCCGCAAACCATTAGAGGGGCTCCTGTGATTCTTGTCAAACCGGCCGCGGTTGGGCTGTTGCCAATCCAGGCCGGGCGTCGGAATGGCCGTTCCAGATCACGAGGTCTCGCCTGGGTCTCCGCTTGGCTGGGCGGGACTGGGTTCGCTCCAGGAAGCTTCGGGTGGTCGATTCCGGCCCTGCCTCGCCACGCGGATCTGCAGGATTCCATCCGCCGCGCCGTAAGGGGATGCGGTGCCCAGGTTGTTCACTCTCTCCGCGATTCCGTTTAGCTCGGCACGGGGATGCGTTCGAGAATGCCCAGCAGCACCTGATCCGTCGATGCGGCTTGGCCGTCTCGCAGGTAGGACTTGCTCACGATGCGGTGGGCGAAGGCGGGCTGGACGAGTGCCTTGAAATCGTCCGGGACGGCGAAGTCTCTGCCGGCCAGTAAGGCCGAGGCTCGGGCTGCTCGCAGAAGCGCCAGCGCGCCGCGAGGCGAGACGCCCACCTCGATCGCGTCGTGCCGGCGCGTGGCTTCCACGATATCCTGAATGTAGTCCATCAGTGCCTCGTCGACCGTCACCTGATCGGCAAGGGCCTGTAGGGCGACGACCTCCTCGGCCTTCATGACGGGGCGCAGGGCCTCCAGCGGAGCGCGGTCGGGCTGTTCGCGGAGGATCCGCCGCTCGTCCTCGCGAGAGGGGTAGCCGATGCGAATCCGCAAGGTGAAACGATCCAACTGGTTCTCGGGCAGGCAGTAGGTCCCCTCGAACTCGAACGGGTTCTGCGTAGCGATGACCATGAACGGCTGGTCCAGCGGGATAGCCTTGCCGTCGGCCGTGACCTGCGCTTCGTTCATGACCTCGAGCAGGGCCGATTGGGCACGCGGCGTCGTTCGGTTGATCTCGTCGGCCAGGACGATGTTGGCGAAGATAGCCCCTCGCTTGAAATCGAAGACGCCTGTCTTGTCGTTGTAGACGCTGACGCCCAGGATGTCGGACGGCAGCAGGTCGGGCGTCATCTGGATGCGGGAGAAGGTGCAGGCGACGCTTCGCGCGACGGCTCTGGCCAGCACGGTCTTGCCGACGCCGGGCACATCTTCGACCAGGACGTGGCCACGGGCCAGCAGGCCGATGAGCACCTGGGAGATGGCCTCGCTCTTGCCGATGAAGATGGACTCGATGTTCTCGCGGAGGCGGCGCAGCTTTTCGAGAAGGTGCGTTCCTTGCGTTGAAGTCGCTGGGCCCATGGCGGTTACTCCGTGTTTGTGTCGTTCGCCGTCTCTGACGCCTACGTTGCTGATGTCCCACCCATTATACGCGGTTCCGCGCGTGTGCCTCGCCTCTTTCCAGGCGTGAGGACGGCACTCCCCCAGCCCCCCGCCCTGCCGGAGGGGCGGCGGAGCCGACGGACCCGCGGGCGATCCCCCCGGCGGTGCCGGGGGCTGAGGGAAGCGGTCAGCGCGTGACGGGTGGCCCATGTCCTTTGGACATGGGGGAACCGATGACGCATGAGCGCGGCGACCTGATCATCGAATCCCCGACTTCCAGAGGAGGCGGGCCACCCAATCTGGACGTGCGGTTCCTTAGGTGGCACGGCCGCGCGGGCTGAAGCCCGCGGCTCGTGGTGTGCCGGCGTGTCAGCGCGGCCCTGGGTACGGATCGCCACCGAGGTAGAGGTCGCTCGGAAAGATCAGCCGGGCCCAGCCGCGGGCGTTGTCGATTTCCACGAGCGAATCGACGTTGCGTTCGAAGAACGAGCGTTGAAGCCGAACGGCACGGATCGTCTCCTCGTCGATCGAGCGGCGATGCCCCCCGGTGCGGGGCGGACTTCTTCGCTTCGGGCAACCTGAAGTTCCTTATGGGCATTCCCGGCATCGCCTTCCTGTG
>CAYYPB010000106.1:0-8088 GCA_964473405.1 uncultured Planctomycetaceae bacterium | reverse complement strand
ACATTGCCGGCAAACCCGCCGAATATGCCCGGCAGACGGCGTTTGCGGCGTTTCATGAGTTGGACCGGCTTGAGCTCGAACTCAGCCGCTTCATCGAAAACCGCGACATTTTCTCCCTCAAAAATCTCACCCCCGGGCCAAAAATACCGCACACACCCGCGACCCGCGCCGCTCCGCACGCCCCGGCAACGCCGGAAACATGAAGGGTCATCCGCATGTTCTTCGGAACGTAGATCCCACTGCGCAGACCCACGCCGCCGGCACTCACGTCCACGACGGCGATGCCGGATTGAGCATCTGGGAAGCTCAGCCGGAACTGATCCGCGTGGTCGGCGTGCGGTTCGAGCACCGCGTCGTAGGCCACGTCATGTCGCTCGAACTGACGTGCCTGGGCCTCATAGGAATCCGTACTCATAGCGCTCTGTCATCGGGTAGCGGACGGGCCCGATTCAGCCGGCGCGGGGGCTGGATTTTCCTATGCCGATATAAAGAGCGATCGAAGCCAACGGGCGTGCTGACGTCACAACTGTACAGCAAGTCCGAGCCAGCCTCCCTGTCCCCGGGCGTCGAACGACGGAATGCGCATCAAGGGTGCCGATAACAAAAACCGTTCCCAACGCTGATGCAATGCGCGGCTGGGTCAGGGCGAGGGCGAAACCTCGATGGCTTCGGGGGGCGGAGCGTGATGGCGGAAGAGAACGCGGCCCAATCGAATCCGGGCGCCGAGAAACAGAGAGAGCATCGCCGGCACGACGATGAGCGTGAAGATCGTCGAGACCAACAGCCCCCCCAGTACGACCGCTCCGACACCGCGATACAACTCCGCACCCGAACCGGGCCGCACGACCAACAGGAGCTGGCCGAAGAACGTCGTGAGGACGGTCATGAAGATCGGCCGCACCCGCGTGCGCACGGCGTCGTGGATCGCCTCCGCCGGGCTAGCGCCCGCACGAACGAAGTTGAGCGACTGATGGACGATCAGGATGCCATTGTTGACCACGATGCCGAGCAGGATGACGAACCCGAGAATCGTCAAGACGTCCAACTGCTGCACGGCCATCGTCGCATCGCTCAAGGTCCACTCGTGAACGGCTGCGAGCCCGAGAAACCCGCCGACCACCGCCAGCGGGACCGTGAGGATGATCACAAACGGATAGGCAAACGACTCGAACAACCCCGCCATCAGCAAGTAGACGATCAGCACAGACAGTGCCAATAGCCACTTCAGCGAATCCCAAGTGGCGTCCAGTTTGTCCACGTTGCCCGCGAGCTTGACCGTGATCGACCGCGGGATCGTCAGCTTGGCATCGCCGTAGCCTTCGCCGCGCATGGGCGCGATGATCTCATTGTTGATTGTGTTGACGACATCGGGCAAAGCGACGCCCTCGGGAGGACGCACGGTGAGCTTGACGGCATTCTGCGTCTCGATGTGACGGATCTCTGTAGGCGATGAGCCCCGTTCGAGGCGACAGACCGAGCCCAGCGGCACGATCCGCCCGGCCGGAGTGAAGATCGGCACATCCGTGATCGCGCTCGTTGCGCCGTCAGCGGCCCCTCGCCCCTCGATTCCGGCGACCTTCAGCGTCAGATCGATGCTCTTGCCGCTCTCGCGGTATTGCCCGAGAACGCGACCGTCAGCACAAGACCGGATGATCGAACCCAGATCGGCCACGGTCAGCCCGAGATCGCCGGCTCGAACGCGGTCTGGGATCAACCGGTCCTCGCGGCGTCCCAGAAGGAAGTGGCGTGGATTGGGATCGATGCGACCGAACCGCTCGGAGCAAGCCCCCATGATCTTCTGAGCGGCGAGGTTGACCTGATCTCTGCCGTCTCCTCGCACCTCGACATCGACCGTATTGCCCGAGTCTCCGCCGAAAATAGACGGCTGGAAGAACATCGCCATCGAGTCCGGAATGCTGAAGCCCGTCGAGTTCAAGACGTTCTGGAGCGGACGAACCACCTCCGGGTCGGCGCTCGAGCATCCCATGAAACAGCCGCCACCGAAGGCCACGAAGAAGAAGTTGTCGATCGGCGGAGGCGGGACCATCCACTCGTCGATCTCCCGCCGCGCTTCATCGATCTGTTGGAGAAGATCGGAACGCTCGGCACGCGTCAACTTCGGCGAGGCCAGGGCCTCTTCGCACCGGGCAATCGTCGCCCTGTTACGCTTGGCCACATACTCCTGCACGTTCGCCCAATCATCGAGCAACGCGGCGTACTCGGGCGTGCCCGCCTCGACCTCCCAGAACTGCCGGATGCCGAGCTGCCCTTCGGCCGCGTTGCCGTTCTCCAGCCGCTCAGCGATGCGCGCGTACTCTGCCGTGTTGTAGCCGGGCGGTGTCAGGAGGAAGCCGAAGATCAGATTCTGGTTTCCCGAGGGCAGGTAGCTCGGTTCGGGCGCGATCGTCGTGCTAACGAGAATGGAACCCAACGTGAAGCCGAGGACGACGGCTATCCGGGCGAGAAGGCTGCGGTTCATGATCGCCACCAGCGAGGCCACCGCTCGCGAAACCGCCCCACTTCCACCGTCTTGCCGCGTTCGAGCCTTGCGAAGAAACCGTGCCGCCAACGTGGGAATCACCGTGATCGAAACGACCAACGAAATCGCCACGGCCCCGCTGATCGCGATGGCGATGTCACGAAAGAGCTGGCCCGCCTCCTCCTGCACGAAGAGGATCGGCAGAAAGACGATCATCGTCGTCAGCGAGTTGGCCAGCACGGCCCCCCAAACCTCCGATGCCCCGTCCGACGCCGCTTGCCTTCGCGGCTTGCCCATCTCGCGATGCCGGAAGATGTTCTCCAACACGACAATAGCATTGTCCACGACCATCCCGACCGCGAAGGCCAGCCCCGCGAGCATGACCACGTTGATGTTCCGATCGAACAACGGAACGATCAGCAGCGTGCCCACGACGCAGATGGGAATCGCCAGAGCCACGATGAGCGTCCCGCTGATACTCCGCAAGAACAGCAGCAGAACGGCGGCAGCGAGAAGCCCACCGTACAGGATGTTGCTGCGAACGAGACCGATCGAGGCGTTGATGTAAGTCGTCTCGTCGTAGACCTGCGTCAATTCCAGCGTGAGTCCGCGATGGGCGAGAACCTCCTCGTTGACCTTGCGGATCGCGCCCTTGAGCCCTTCCATCGCCTCGATGACGTTCGAGCCGGTCTCACGGTACGCGGGAATGGCGATGACGTACTCGCCTTCACTCCGAACGAAGTTGTAGTCTTTCTTGAACCCGTCCACGACCGTCGCCACATCCTCGACGCGGACGGGCCCGGCGACCGAAGCCTTGACAACCGTCTTGCGGATGTCGTCGAGCGACGCGAACCGCCCCATCGTTCGAATGACGATGTCGCGCTTTCCCTGCGAACTGTTGCCGGCCACGACGTTCGTGTTCTGCTCTCGGATGGCCACCTCTAGCTCGCTGAAAGTCACGCCGGCCCGCGCGAGTTTCGCCGCGTCCACGACGATCTGAATCTCACGCTCGCGGCCACCGAATACGGTGACGGACGCGATCCCCTCGACGCGCTCGAGGATCGGCTTGATGTCCTCCACGGCAAAGTCGTACAGATCGGGCACATAGACGTCCTCTCGATCGCTCGAGAAGATGATCCAGGCGATGGCATCCTCGCCGTGCTCGCTGCCGCTCTTGACCGTCGGGTTGTCGAACTCGTCCTGGGGAATCTGGTAGCGAACCTGCCGCAGGGCGTCAGAGACGTCCTGCTTGGCGATGTCCTGATCGCTGCCGACGTTGAACTCCAACTCGATCGAACCGCCGCCCTGGCTCGCGCTGGACGTGATCTTCCGCAGGCTCGTCACGCCCTTGAGCATGTCCTCCTGCTTGTCGATGATCTCACGCTCGACCTCCTCGGCGCTCGCCCCCGGCCAACTCGTCGAGACGGTCACGATCGGTTGATCGACCGTCGGCGTAAGCTGTACGGGCGCCCGGATCGGCGAAGGGATGATCGACGGCGGCGTGACGGTCAGCAGCCCGAACAGAACGAGCAGAATCACACCGACGGCTACCTTGACCGGATTATTGATGAAGACGTCGACGAGTCGCATGAATGGAGCCTAGCCCTTCGGTGCCGAAGACGCTTTGCCTCCGGAGGCGTTCTCGCCACTATGGGTATCCCGCGAGGACTTCTTCACGGCGGATACGTCCGTCTTGATGTGAGGAACCGCAATCACCGGCCCCGGGCCCCGCATGAACTCATTGCCGCGAACGACGACCGAGTCCCCCGCCGCGAGCCCGGGCGATTCCACCGCCTGATAGCCGAGCACCTCGGAGACAATGCGTACGGGCAGCATCTCGGCCATCCTTCCCTTTCCGGCGGTTCGAACGACGAACACGATCGGCACGCCCCCGCGCAACACCACGGCGTCCTTGGGCGCGAGGATGCGCTGGACCGTGGGGCCGCTCGGCACCGAAACGCGAACGAACATCCCGGACATCAGCTTGCGGTCGGGATTGGCAATGTCGACATCCACGGGGAACGTCCTGGCCTGCTCGTCGGCATCCGGGATAACCCGACCGATGCGGCCGCTGAAGTCTCGACCGAGGGCATCCACCGTCACGAGTACCTCGGAGCCCACTGAGCAGAACGACACATGAGCTTCGGGCACACTCACGCGCACGCGCACGGTGGAAAGGTCGATCATCTCCACGACATCGCCGCCGCGATCCAACCAAGCGCCGACCTGCGTGTGTCGAGCCACGATGACGCCCGCCGCAGGTGCCTGGATCTCCGTGCGGCCCAACTCGTAAGCCAGCCGATCGGCCACGGCCTTGGCGGCCACCAGCGCACTGTCGGCCTCGGCCACCCGACTCCGGGTGGCCTGATAGTCGGCCTTCGCGTCGCTCCGCTCTTTGTCCGTGGACCGGCCCTGCTCGTACAGTCGCTCGGTCCGCCCATGCTCGAACTCGGCCTTTCGAAGTTCGGCCGTCGAGGCGGCCTGCGCCGCGGTCAACTCGGCCACGCGGGCCACTGCCTCCGAGTGAGCGTACCGATAAGTAGTATCTCGCAACCGACACAGAACTTGTCCCGCCTCAACCATGTCGCCATCGTCGACCGCGAAGTCCGCCACGATCCCAGGCACTGCCGCCGCGACGGTCGTACGGAGCTGAGGCCGCACGGTCCCCACCAGTCGAGCCGTCGGAGCCACGGCCCGCTCGATCGTCGGAAGAACCTCCACGCGACTTGGGCCGTGCCCCTGCCCCTGGCAGACTCTTGCCTGGCTGAGCCCGAGAACCAGGAGGCAGGTCGCCGCCGGGTGACGGAATAAAAACACGGTCGTCGGTCGTTTTAGTGTTCGCGGACATTGCATCATGCCCGGATGATAGGTTCTGCTGCGTTTCGCGCCAATGAGGCGCTCTTCCGAAAAAGCGGCCTGCTTCGGGGCCCGCGGCGCTGGACTCTGCCCTGCCAAGACGCATAAGATGGGATGCAGGACAGGGGGGACATTCCATCGCGACACGATCCCTGCCGGGCCGTTTTTTCGGACGCCCTCTCGATCGGGCTCCAAGGGCCGGTGATTGACCCAGCATCCAGCCACGGACGCTTGATTGCGATGGAATACGAATGGGGCGTTAACGGACTGCATAGACTGGCAAGGATGGCCATTCACACCGGGGTGGACGATGGCGGAATTTCCGAATCGCAAAGACACAGACGAGCGGTCCGATACGCCGAAACCCCGGCGCGCGTCCGGTCCACCGACCGATCCGGCCGTTCTCACGGGCAGCCTGCCCTCGGGAACCGGGCTCGGCAAGTATCGCATCCTTGAGCGAATCCGAACGACCCAGAATATCATCGCCTACAAGGCCCGCGATGCGATGCTCGATCGGCTCGTCACGATCAAGCAACTCAACCCGGCCCTGATCGACAGCCCGCTCGCGTGCGGTGACATGAAGCGAGAAGCCCAACTCCTCGCCCGAATCCCCAAGGACGCCCGACAGGTCGTCAACATCCACGAACTCATCGAGGACGAGCAGGGCCTCTTCATCGTCGAGGAGTATGTCCCCGGCGATTGGCTCGAGCTCCTGATCTCGAAACGCCACGTCGATGTGACCGACGCTGTGCGATTGTTGAAATCCGCTTGCCTGGGGCTCCACGCACTCCACGCGCGGAGGATCGTCCATCGAAACCTCTGCCCGAGCAATCTGATCGTCGCCACCAACGGGTCCGTCCGCATCACCGACTTCTCCGCCGCCGCTCACGAGGGCGACATCGGCGACCACGGGTATCTGGACTTCCGCTATGCAGCGCCCGAACTCCACGACGGCAGCAGCTATGACGCACGCGTCGATCTGTATGCACTCGGTTTTGCGATGTACGAAGTCTGCGTCGGACGACGGGCGCTGGCCAAACACTTTGCGAGCGTCTTCCAGGCATCCTCGCCGGGGCCATCGGCCTGGCGACAATGGCACACCGACCTCGATGAGGCGCTGCCGCCGGCATCGCAACTCAATGGCACGGTTCCACTCGCGCTCGACGCCATTCTCTGCAAGATGACCGCGAAAGACCTGGACGACCGCTTTACGACAGCCAAGCAGGTCATCGAGGAACTGGCCAGTGCATTCAGCGTCCACCGGCCCCAGATCGCCGGGACACTACCCGGCCAACAGCCCAGCCGCATCATCGAAATCAGGCAGCCCCCCGCATTGCTCGGCAACGCCGGGCGAGGAAGCACACTTCTGCCGCAGGGCCTCGCGATGGGCTCCACCTGGCCCCTGCATCAGGACCAGTCCACCACAACACACGCTATCACCGCGCAGGGATCGCCGCCGGTTTCCACGCCCTGCCGGCAGAAAGACAGACTGCCGATCCAACCCACCACGGAACGGCATGCTCTCTCTCTGCCGACCGGCCGACGGAGAGTCGCCTCGCTGCCGTATCGAGCGGTCAAGCCAGTGCCGCCGCACGTCCAACCGCTGCCTTCGCCGACGGTCGAACCCCGTCAGCAATCGAGGCAATGGGGAATGATCGCGGCGGTCGCTTGCATCACGCTACTCGCCGTCGGGCTGGCGATCGATCAGTTCGTCCTCGACTCCGACCCCAAACTCGGCGAGGCCACGGCCGAACTGCGAACACTGCTGGACGACGGAACCCGCGCCTACGAAGACGGTAACTACGAGGCCGCCTACCGAGACCTCTCGTCTGTCACAATCCGGACCCTTGGGGATCCTGACCTCGCCGACATGCAAACGCGAGCCGACGAGATGCTCCTCCTGATCGAGGGGCATCAAGCCCTGGAAAACGACGACGTCAGCAAGGCCGACAGAGTGCTCCAGAAGGCGGCCCGCCGCGGCATCAGCACGGCCGGTTTCGATACGCTACGTCGCAAGGTTCGAGATCACAAGACCGCCCGCCGACTCGCCGCCAGGGGCGAACGAGACATCGAAAGCAAACGGTTCAATGCCGTCGAGCAGGACCTGGAGAAGTACGAGAAGAGCGCCAAGGCCGCGGGCCTGGACCCCGCCCTGCTGAGGGAAAAACTCGCCAGAACACGCAACGCCGGACAGTACGAGCGGGCACTGGCGCGAGCCCGGGACGCACTGGCAGAGCAGGACTTCAACGCCGCGACCATCGCGTGCAAGGACGCCCAGCGACTTCGCACGACGAGCGAGTCCCGCGAACTGCTGGGGAGAATCCAGGACGCCAAGAAACGTCACGACTGGATCCTTCACGGCGACAAGGCCATGCGAGATGGCGACTTCGCCGACGCGGAGGAGGCCTACCGATCCGCCAATGCCGTCGATCCCAATGAGGAGACAGAACAGCGACTCTGTGCCGCCGCCGCCGCACGCATGCGTGTGGACGCCATGAAGGCCTTCAAGCAGGGCGAACTCCTTCAGGCGGAGCGGTTGCTGAAGAACTCTCTCTGGAAGGCCAATCTGCCCGGCGTCGCCAAGCAACTTGACCGGCTGTCGCCCGCCTTCGATGCCGCCCGAATCGTCCAGACAGCGGACAGAGCGACCGCCCGGGGCGACCACCGCGAAGCCCTTCGACTCTATCGAAAGGCCCTCCCCGATCTCCCATCGCCCCCCGGCGCAGCACTTCCCCGGAGGCACTCAAATGCGC